>CALCIC010000215.1 GCA_937907405.1 uncultured Isosphaeraceae bacterium
GAACCGGAACGGCGAGCCCAGCACGGCGCCCGACTGGCTGTTGAAGTGGACCTCCAGCTTGCCGCCGGGATAGGGCTTGCCGTCGTACCGCGCGAGCATCGGCTTGGGGTCGAACAGATCCATCTGGCTCGGCCCGCCGTGCTGGAACAGGCAGATCACCGACCTGGCGCGCGGCCCGGGGAGCCGGGCGGCTTCCGGCCCCGCGGCGAACGCCCGACCTCGCCCGCCGTCCTGGTCGAGCAGATGAGCCAGGGCGATCAGACCCAACGAACCGGCCGACCGGCCGAGAAAGGCCCGGCGGTTGCGCCGGAAGCAGGCGTCGTCCCATGCCGTCATCGCGGACCTCGTGATCTATTCAACATACAACAACGCGTTACTGGCCAGAAGCGTCTGGGCGAAGTCGACCCATGCGCGAGCCCGGGCGTCGGCCTCGACCGCGCCGGAGTATCGGGCCGGCTGGGTTTGCACGAATCCGAGGGCCGCCGCGCGCTCCTCGGGGCTGGGCGGACGGCTGAGACAGATCAGGAACGCGCGGTCGACGCGGACCTCGGGGGCCGCGTCGGGGCCGCATTCGCGGTCGAGACGTTCGGCCAGGCGGCCGGCGCGCGCGACGATGAAATCGGAGTTCAGCAGGCTCAACGACTGGAGCGGGATCGTCGCCGAGGCCCGCCGCGAGCAGGCCGCGACGATCGAAGGCGCGTCGAACACTTCCAGCAAGCTGTCGACCTGGGTCCGGCGAGCCTGCAGATAGATCGATCGACGCAGCTCGCGGCCTTCCGAAACGACCGGCGCCACCTCGCCGGCGGCGGTTCGCTCGGTCGGCGTCGAGGGCCCTCCCAGCCGCGCGTCGAGATCGTCCGCGACGGCCAGAAAGGCGTCGCGAACGGCCTCGGCGTCGAGGCGGCGGAGCGGGAACCGACCAAGCAGGACGTTCTCGGGGTCGCCGTCCCGAGCGCCCCCGCGCGTCACGCTCGACTGACGATAGACGGCCGAACCGACGATCAGCCGATGCACGCTCTTGGCGCTCCAGCCCGAGCGGACCAGTTCGGCCGCCAGATGTTCAAGAAGCGCGGGATGTGACGGAGGCGAGCCCGTGTAGCCGAGGTTGTCGGACGTTGCGGCCAGGCCGACGCCGAAGTGGTTCTGCCAGATCCGATTCACCAGAAGCCGGGCCAGGAGCGCCGAGGGCCGCGAGCCGGGCCGGGTCAGCCACCGCGCGAACGCGGCGCGCCGTCCGGTGCCCCCTCGATCCGTCGGCCGGGGCTCGAACGGGTCGTCGGGATCGCTGAGGAACGCCGGAACGCCGGGCTCGACCGGATCGCCGGGACGGCTCGGGTCGCCTCGAATCAAGAGGGGCGCCAGGGGTGACTCGCCCGGCAGGTCGGACACCCAGGCGATCCGCCCCGGATGCGGCCGACGACCGGCCTCCGCCGCCTTGACCGCCTCGTCGAGCGCCTTCTTTCGGGCCTCAGCCCGCGACGGCGCATCCGATTCGCGGGGCTCGTGCTCGCGCTTGAGCCGGGCGACCTCGGCGTCGATCGCCGTCTCGCGGGCCCGCCAGGGGTCGACGACGTCGGCCGTCGCGGCGTCGACCGTCCGGTCGTTGGGCTTCACCCACCTGTCGACGTCGAACGCCGGATAGAGAATCGCATGAAGCTGATAGTACTCTTTTTGCGTAAACGGCTCGAATTTATGATCATGGCATTTGGCGCACTGGAACGTCACGCCCAGCAGCGACGAGCCGATGATCTGCACCGCGCCGTCGAGCACCGCCACCTTGTCGGCGCGGACCTCGTCGGGGTTGCCGTCGCTCTCGCCGGTGCCGTCCTGCGCGTTGCGGAGGAAGTGGGTCGCTACCAGTTGATCGACGACCTCTTGCGTGACCTCCACGCCGGGCTTGAAGCCTGAAAGCTCGTCGCCGGCCAACTGGTCGCGGACGATCTGATCGAGCGGACGGTCGGCGTTGAACGCCCGGACGACGTAGTCGCGGTACTTCCATGCGAGCGGCCGATCGCTGTCGGCGTTGAAATAGCCGTTCGACTCGGCGTATCCCGACGCGTCGAGCCAGAACTTCCCCCACCGCTCGCCGTAATGGGGCGACGCCAGCAGCCGATCGACGAGCCGCTCATAGGCGTCGGGACGATCATCGGCCAGGAACCGTCCGACCTCGTCGACGGTCGGCGGCAGGCCGGTCAGGTCGAGCGTCGCGCGGCGGGCCAGCGTCGCGCGGTCGGCCTCGGGAGAGAGCGTCAGGCCCCGGTCCGCAAGGGCCGCGAGAATGTAACAGTCGACGGCCGTGCGGCCCTTCGAGGCGTCGCGAGGGCGGGGGGGCTCGTCCGGACGGAGCGGGGCGAACGCCCAGTGGTCGGCGCCGAGCGGGGCGTCGGCGATCTCGGCCGCCGAGGGGAGCCCCGGCGCGCCCCCTTCGATCCAGCGACGGAGGGCGGCGCGGTCGTCGGCCGAGAGCGGCTCCTCCGGCCTGGGAGGCATCGCCCCCTCTTCGATCTGTTCCCAAAGCGCGCTTTCCTCAAGCTTCCCCGGTTCGACGGCCGGACCGCTCTCGCCTCCTCGGGCCAGGGCGCGGGGGCTCGACAGATTCAGGCCCCCCTTCGGCTTGATCGGCCCATGGCACTTGACGCACCGCGACTTCAAGACCGCCAAGGCCTGACGCTCAAGCGGCGGGCCGGGGTTCGACGGCTCGCCCCCCACGACGCCAGGGCTCGTCAGGGCCGGACCGATCCCGATCAGAAGTCGGGCAATCCATTTTGCTGTCGTCGGCATGATCGCTGGGGCTCGGATCGTCGTGCAGGGCAAGGCAGGGTCGTCGTCGCGCCGCGCCGGTTCATTATAAGGGACGAACCGGACGCCGACGCAACGGCGGACCGCCGATCAGTCGCGGCCGACGCCCAGCGAGTCGGCCACTCGGTTGATATAATTGAACCACGATGCGATCAACGTGATCTGGAGGATCGCCCGGTCGTCGAAGCCGACCGCGCGAAGGTCCTCGTGGTTTCGCGGCGAGATCTTCGTGGCGTCCTTGGTGAGCTGGACGACGTAGTCGACCATCACCCGCTCGGCCTCGGTGATCGGCGCCTTGGTGTAATCTTCACTCAACGCCTGGACGAGCGCGTCGTCCAGGGTGACCCGACGCAGAAACTCTGCGTGTGAGACGATTCAGTAACGGCACTTGTTGGTCAGCGAGACCATCGTGGCGATCATCTCATGCTGTCGGCGCTTCAGCGGCAGGTCGGGAGACATCAGCGCGCCGAACGTCGAGAACGCGTGGTAAAGCGCCTGGGGGATCAACGTGTGCGAGGCCACGATGCCGGGCATCTCCTCGTCCAGCTCGTGGACCGGCTCGGCGTACTCCTTGGGGTACAGCCCGCGCTGCTTGGCCATCAACTCGTTCAGCTCGTCGCCGTCGCCGTCCCTCGGTTCGGTGCGAATCCAGGCCATATCAAGGCTCCTCTATCGGGTTGAGTTCAACCATCGTCCGTCGGATCGTGCTTTGTGAATGAGGATCGAGTCGGCGCGAAGAGATACGAGAACGGGACGCCGAGTAAAACCACGCCCAGACCGATCCCGGCGCGCAACGGGCCGTCCATGAAGAACAGGAACAGAAGCGCGATGGTCGGCGTCAGAAAGAGCAGGGCGGCGACGACCAGCCCCGGCGTCCGCGCCGATCGTCCGGCCTCGCCCAGGAACAACGCGATCACCGTCAGCACCAGAAACGCCACGGTGGGGACGATGAAGTAGGCGAGGATCTGGTCGAACGTGCCGGCCGCCACCAGTCCGCAGGCCAGCACCGCCTGGATCAGCGTCGCCCGCGCGGGGGTGCCGTACCGGGGATCGAGCACGGCGAAGCGGCGGAAGAACAGGCCGTCGCGGGCCATCGCGAAGTAAACCCGAGGCGCCGCCATCAAGATCGCGGCCAAGGTCCCGGCCACGGTGATGATGACGATCCAGGCGAAGACCGCCCCCCCCAACCGGCCGAACAGGATCTCCCCCACCACCGCCGCAAAGGCCTTCTGATCGGTGATCCGTTCGAGCGGAGTCAGGTAGAGAAAGTCGATCGTGACGAGGACGTAGACAAGCGTCACGATCGAGACGCCGAGCACCATGGCTCGGGGGACGTTGCGCGCGGGATCGCGAACTTCGCCCCCCAGCTTGCCGAGGTCCCACCAGCCCCCCATTGAGAAGAAGGCCGCGATGAAACCGCCGATCAAGGCGGGGACGAGCGGCTCCGAACCCGGCCGCTGGGCGACGACCGGCAGCAAGTTCGACCAATCACCCTTGCCGGACGCGAATCCCCAGAGGACCAGGAACCCCAGCAGCGCCAGCTTGACCGCCGCGAGCAGCCGGAGCAGGCTCGACCCGAGCGCGACGCCCCGGATGTTGACGCCGGCCAGAACGCCGATTGCGGCCATCGCGACGAGCTTCCGTTCCCAAAGCCCCAGGGACGCGAGGAAGCCGACGTACTCGGCCAGCCCCACGGCCACCGCCGCGGTGATCCCCGGATCGGTGACCAGCATCGACAACCAGCCGTAGAGGAACCCCATGCGCGGGCCGTAGGCTTCCTTCAGGTAGACGTATGAGCCGCCGTCCCTGGGATGACGCGCGGCCAGCGCGCCGAAGCAAAGCGCGCCGCCGACCGCCGCCGTTCCCATCGTCAGCCAGACGACCGCCAACCAGAACGGCGAGCCCAGCGACTTCGCCATCCCCGCCGTGGTCAAGAAGACGCCCACGCCGATCATCTCGGCCACGACCAGGGCCGTCGCCGTCGTCAGCCCGAGCTTACGGCCCGGTTCAGTCGAGGGATGGGGAGCGGACGACTCCGGAAGCGTCGTCGCGCCGGCCGAATTCGGATCGATCATCGAAAGCGGTTATCCGTGGTTTGGTGCGCGGGATCGCCGTGAATGGGGCCGCGGCGGAGCGCCCTTCAATCGATTCCGACGAGTAGCGTACGGCGAATCGACCTCGCTCAAAACATCAAGGCGATCAGCGCCAGCAATCCGCCGGCGGCCACGCCGAAGCTGCCGATCCGAGCGACGGTCTCCTCGGGAAGCGTCAGAACTCCGTCGAGACTCCCAAGCTTCATGACGTGCTTCATCATCCACCTCGCGTGTATTTCGAAACCCTGTACCGATCGATCCGATTCCACCAGGCCGAGCAGCCTGGCCCACTCAGAAACAGCGGAGATCCCCCTGAGCGCGCGGTCTGCGCGCGGGACCGCCGAAGCGGCGACCCGGGGGGAAGAGTGGATCAGACGATCGGACGCGGAGGGTGAAAGACGCGGGACGTCGGAAACGTGGGGGTGAACGGCTCGTCGAGGACTCGGAACATCCGCGACGCCGAGGAAGGAAGCGCCGGCGCCGCGGCGGGAAGGCTGTCCCCCCGATCCGGGCCGACGTCGGGTGGAACCACCGAGGAGAGAGGCGCCGGAACGTTGTTGGAGCACGAGGGCCCCGAGCAGGTGGGAACCGCGGGCGCCGGATCCTCGGTCGGCGCCAGGGCGGCGGGATCGCCCCGAAGCAGGGCGTCGAGCTGCGCGGTCCGCCACGACGAGTGGACGTCGGATCGCGCGTGATCGTCGCAACCCGCCCAGGCCGAGCGGGGAGCGAGCGGGAACGCGGCCAGAATCGCGAGGAACGCGATGCGGGCCAGCCGAACCACAAGCTCGTTGTGCGACGATCTCATCCGACCTCTACCTTCACAATGGGTGGGAAGGATCGAGTCAACATACCGTTCAAGAATCGAGAAAGTCACGGCGCGAGAGACGACCGAGCGGAAACGGTCCACAGGGTAGTTTATGCGCGCCGTTTCATAGGTTGCAAGCGCGACACCTTAATTCGACGTCGATTCCCCTGGCTCGTCCCCCAGTTGGAGGTCGTCGAGGTAAAAGGCCGTCGGCTGCTGGGCGTTGCTTACGAAGCCGACCCAGTCGACCGTCTTCCAACCCTCGGCGCAGGGCAGGCCGTCGAGCTTCAGGGCGTCGGCGTCGGGCATTGCGACCTTCAGGCTCCAGGTCTTCGGCTTCGCCCTGTCCTTCTCCCTATCGCCCAGATCGGCGCGGATCTCGAATTCGAGCCAACGGCCGGCGGGGACGTCGAGCACCTCGCGGCCGTTCACCCGCAACTTGCCGTTCTGGACCCAGAGGCTCGGGCCGACTCGGTACGGGCTCGCGCCGTCGCGCCACTCGTGGTAGAACACCGCGCCCGGATCGACGCGAAGGGCGAACTTGCAGGTCGCAACGCCGTGATCGTAGTGCGGCTGGTAGTAGAAATGAGGGTCGAACCCGTTCTTGAGCCCCGATGCATCGGCGACCTTGAGACTCTTCTTTCCGGTCGCCGCCGCGTCGTCGACGACCGAGATCAATTCAGGACGGCCGCCCGTCGAGACCGTCGCGTCGTCGAGCGTGAAGCCTTTCGCGGCGGCGGCGTCGGCCGACTCGAAATCCTCGCGGACGGTCAGCGGGGGGGGCGGGGGAGGGAACTCGGTCGGAGGCAGGGGCGCGGCGGCGTCCTGCTCAAGCGCCGGGGCGCCGTGGATGCCCGCCTTGGTGAAGTCGAACGGCTTGAAGCCCAACGCCGGGGCGGGGCCGTCCGGCTTGAGCCGGAAATCGAACCCCTCGGCGTTCTCGAACTTCGGGTCGGCGACCTTCGAATGCTCGTCCTGGCCGGTGGTCTTCCGCCATTCCTCCAGGGACCGCCCGGCGAACGTGACCGGCTCGCCGCCGGCCTCGTAATAGAGGTTGTGGTCGAGCCGGAAGTTGCGGTCCTTCCAGACGCCGGTCAAGAGCGGGCCGCCGTTCCAGTAGACGATGTTGCGCTCGAAGGTGAACGACAGGTGGTCCTCGGCTCGACTTCGCATCACCTGACCATATTTACTGAATGCGAAGATATTGTTGCGGATGACGTTCTCACGTCCGTAATGCTGGTGGTATCCGCCGGTGGTCGTGTTGTAGACGAGGTTCCCCTCCATAACGATTCCGGTCGAGCCCTCGTCGTTGTACAGCCCCCATCCCCCCGCGCCTGATTTGTTGTACGAATCGACGTCGTGGACGACGTTGTGGCTGACGGTCGTGCCCGTGGACGTGCCGAGCGTGTACACGCCCCCCATGTCGCTGAGGACGCCCCGGCCGACGTGGTGCAGCCGGTTGTAGTCGATGGTGTTCCGCTGGCAGGCCGACGGCCCGTAGCCCCAGGTCCAGCCGACCGAGACCGCCGTGTAGAACTGGTCGGCGACGTCGTTGTGGACGATCGCGTTGTCGCTCGACTGGCCGATCCAGACGCCGATCGCCCCCGGGAAGATCCGGCCGCCCCCCCGGATCAGGCAGTTCTCCATCGTGATTTCGGCCGTCGCGTGCGCGGGCTTCGCCGGGATCTTCGTATCGCCGATGAGGAGCCCCCCGGCGCCCAGGTCGAAGAGCGCCGACCGCTCGACCAGGCACTCGTTGCAGCCGCGACGG
>CALCIC010000216.1 GCA_937907405.1 uncultured Isosphaeraceae bacterium
CGACCCGATCGGCCTCGACGCGGGCGACTCCAACCTCTATCGCTTCGTGGGGAACAACCCCGTAAACTGGACCGATCCGACGGGGTTGGGCGCGACGTTCGCCGGGGTCGCCAGCGGGGCCCGGGTTATCGGCGCCGGATTCGGCGGTGCCGTCATGGGGACGCTCCAAGGCGTGGCGAACGTCGGGAACGGCATAACGGACGCCGGAATCTCGACCGTGAACATCATTCCCGGGGCATGGAATTACTCGGTCAGCCTGCTTCCGGGCGCCCCGCAAGCGGACTACCTGCCGACGCCCGATTGGAGCAACGACCTTTTCACGAGCGAATCGTCGAGCGATCGGGCTATAAGCCGCGGTGCGGGGGCCGTGGCGGTGGGCGCCGGATCGCTCCTGCTCGGAGGCCCCGGGTTCTCAAGCGGCGCCGCGACCGCCGGGAGCGGGCTGGGGGGCGTCCTTCAGATCGCCGGCGGCGGTCGTGTGTTGGTGAGCGGTTCCGGCGGTGCCGTCGTGCGCGGGGCCATCACGGCCGGCGGTGCGGCGGGCCTCGTCGCCGGCTCGGCCGCCGCGGCCGGCCGCACCGCCGGCTCGATGTTCTCCACCGGGAACCCCGCGGACGGAACCTGTCCCACCAATGATGCTCCAAACACACCACAAACGACATACAAATCGATTGGAGAGGCTCTTGGTGACAGGACAAAGGGGTTTCTTCCCCGAAAGGGCGGGTTGTCGAAGAACAAAGTTACTAATACCGGGCTCCTCGACAAACTTCGGGGGATTGAGCCGGGCAAATGGCAGAAGGTGTACAAAGATGGGACGATTGGTGGAAAGAAGTGCTCGCTTCACTACTTTGAGAGTCCTTCTGGCAAGGTGTTTGACCCGGCGATTAAGCCCGGATGGAGCAACTAAATGAACTCCGCAGAAATCAATAGAACCCAGAGGATTTTAGCTTTATTGGCGTTGGGTATCTGCGATGCCTTACAGAATGAAGCGATGTCAAGCGACGAAGCTGAGGATCTTCTGTTTTCGCCGCATACGCGCCATTGTTGCGAAGCAATGGGCGCGCCTGCTGAGCTGGTTGACATTCTCAACGAAGGTTCCGAGCTTGATTCAATCAAGCGTCTCCTTTCGTCGGAACAATGGATTGTTGCTCTCAATAGCATTATGGAAAAAGCACGCTCCTTCTTGAAGGAGACGGTCCCTAGCGACGCTCAACTTGAAAAATGGACTAGTGCGTTGTCCAAACTAAATACTGGAAATCCAAGGGGTCAGGAGCCGATTTCCGGTGATTCTTGATGGCGACCCCGGCTCGGCGGGTCGCGCGTGCTATATTCAAGGTGGCGGGTCAGCGATCGAACGCTCCTTGGCAATCCGATTGATCGTGAGGAAGGGCGGTCCCGCGCGGATGAAAAAGCGACGATCGAACCCAATCGCGCCGCCCGGCGGCGCCGGCGGCTTCAGGGCGGACGGACGACCTGGACGCGGCGTCGGCGTTCGAATCGCGGCCGAACGAACCCAAAATCCGGGGCTGGTGGATTCGATGCAACTCCCTTGAAGCCCATCGCTTGAGGCCGCCGACGCCGCAAGCGGGCCGCGGCTTTCGGCGCGAGCGAACCCAATCCGCCGCCAGGGGAAGCCGAGACGTCGAGGGCCGATCGACCGCCCGATTTCGGCGCGATCGAGGCTCGCGTTGGCCATGCACCTCAGATGGGTAGGCTGGGGCGCTTGGGCGGTGTCGCCGCGTGGAACAAGGCTCCGGATTCGTTGATTTTCATCGACATGGTGGACGGGCGGTCACGGACGTCCTAGGCTGGGGGAAGAAACGGGGACAGGGAAGAAACGGGGACATAGCGCTTTTCTCTCGCTTGCGAGACCAAGGACGGCAGGTCGTTCGTCTACGACGCCTGGAACCGGCTGGTCGCGGTCAAGAACGGCACGACGACCCTCGTCTCGTACGCCTACGACGCCCTGCGCAGGCGGATCAAGGAGACGAAGGCGTCGGGCGCGACCGACGTCTACTTCACCCCCGGCTCGCAGATCGTCGTGGAGCGGACCGGCGCCACGACGTATCAGTATAGGCTCATGGCGGATTCCGGGGTGATGGTTCTTCCTGACCTGTTGAACGGCTATCATGCCCGTAATCTCGTGTCTCGCTCCTCATGATCGACATCGACCTCCGACGAGGTCAAGGGACTGACCGACGGTGAACATCCGGGACCTGATCGACCAGGAAGAAACGGGGACAAGGAAGAAACGGGGACATAGCGCTTTTCTCTCGCTTGCGAGTCCAAGGACGGCAGGTCGTTCGTCTACGACGCCTGGAACCGGCTGGTCGCGGTCAAGAACGGCACGACGACCCTCGTCTCGTACGCCTACGACGCCCTGCGCAGGCGGATCAAGGAGACGAAGGCGTCGGGCGCGACCGACGTCTACTTCACCCCCGGCTCGCAGATCGTCGTGGAGCGGACCGGCGCCACGACGTATCAGTATAGGCTCATGGCGGATTCCGGGGTGATGGTTCTTCCTGACCTGTTGAACGGCTATCATGCCCGTAATCTCGTGTCTCGCTCCTCATGATCGACATCGACCTCCGACGAGGTCAAGGGACTGACCGACGGTGAACATCCGGGACCTGATCGACCACGCCAAGTGTTACGAGACCGTCCGGGCGATGCGCTGGCCCGACGGGGTCGCTTGCCCGCATTGCTCGTCCGACTCGGTCGTCAAGGACGGCCGGGACGACGCCGAGCCGCACCGCCAACGCTACCTCTGCCACGGCTGTCGGCGGCGGTTCGACGACCTGACCGGGACGATCTTCGCCGGCCATCACGAGCCCCTGCAAAACCTGGATCATTTGTTTCTATTTCATGGGCCTGAACCTCTCGGGCTTGCAGGTCGCCAAGGAGCTCGACATGAACCGGGGGGACGTCCAGGCGATGATCCAGCAACTCCGCCAGGGGGTCGTCGACCGGCGGCCTCCCGTCGCCCTCTCGGGCGAGGTCGAATGCGACGAAGTCTATGTCGTGGCGGGGCATAAGGGCCATCCCGAGGCGGTGAAATAAAAGGCCGAATCGGACGGCGGCGGCGCTTGAAGGGGGCTCCGGGTCGGGGGACGTTGGAGAAGGAGAAGCCGCCGGTCTTCGGGATGATCCAGCGGACCGGCGAGGTCGTGATTCGGATGCTGGCGAACGTCAAGCAGGCCACGATCGCCCCGCTGATCCGGGAGACGATCGCCGAGGGGAGCGTGGTCTACACCGACGAATACGACATCTACAACCGCCTCTCGGAGTGGGGGGGCGCCCATCGCACGGTCTGCCACGCCCGGGGCGAGTACGCCCGGGACGACGACGAGGACGGGTTCTGCGAGGTCCACGTCAACACCCTCGAAGGGTTCTGGTCCTTGCTGCGGAGTTGGCTCCGCCCCCACCGTGGGATCTCGCAGGAGAGCCTGCCGCTGTACCTCGGCTTCTTCGAGTTCGTCCACAACGTCCGGGCACGTGGCAAGAGCCTTTTGGGGCCTTGATCGGCCTCTTGGTCACATCACCCCGGAATCCGTCATGAGCCTCGGAGTTTTGTCAACTTTAAGGATGGTCCGGAGTGGGGAGGGTCACCTCCAGGGCCAGCGCCAACTAAGAAAACCAGGAACCTTTCGGTGCCGGCCGGCAATGTTGGTATGTAGAAGCATTTTCCAGGCGTGTCGCCGCCGAGAACTTTCGCCACGGATTTCAGCCGGGTGAAATAGCGGGGCGCTCCAGGCTTCATGGCCCGCGCAACCTATGGATCAAGACCCGCCCATGCACCGGTCGAATCGTCGCCCCTTCACCATCGTCTGGCTGGGAATCTACACGGCGATCAGCCTGTTCAGCCCGGCTCTGCATGGTCTCCTGGGCGGGCGGCATGGTCACGATCCCCTCTCGGCGGGACGCCACGTCGTGGAATCGGGAAAGCACGGGGCCGGGGCGGCGTCCAGCCTGTCCGCGTCCATCGACGATGCGAACGACGAGGGCGACTGCCTCAGCTGTTCCTATCTTGCCCAGGCTCAACTTACACGCGCGGAACATTCGCCCACGTCCGTCGTTCATGTCGCGTTCTCGCGACACACGCGCTCTCGCATCGAGCCGCAGTCCGACGCCCCCCTGCCTTCACGCCCACGAGCGCCGCCTCGGGCGATCTTCGCGCGCGCCTGATCCGAGGCCCTCACCCTCGCCCTCCTGACGATGCGGCCGCCGCGTGATCCTCGATCGCATGCGCCGTCCATGTGGGAGGAGGCGGCTCGACTCAGTGGAGATGCACGGCGTAATCACGCCGAGGACGGGGGACCATGCGCCTGGGCGCTATTTCCGGTTCCAAGGGACCGCTTCGAACCCGCCGCCGCGCGTATCACGAGAGGCCGAGCCTCGCGGGTCGACGACCACCGGCTCAACGGCCGCCGCGCGTGGGCATTGAACGAACGACTCCGGCCGTCACACCGAATCCGCACTCACCCCTTGCAAGATCCAGAGGCTTTATTAATGGCATCTCGCATTCCTAAGTCGACGCGAGGATTTACGCTGATCGAGCTGCTGGTGGTGATCGCGATCATCGCCGTCTTGATCGCCCTGCTCCTCCCGGCCGTCCAGGCCGCCCGCGAGGCGGCGAGGCGCATCCAGAGCACCAACAACCTGAAGCAGTTGGGCCTGGCCCTGCACAACTACGAGAGCGGCCACGGCTGCTTCCCCGGCTCCGGCGGCCAGGCGTCGTCCGGCTTCTCCGCCGTGGCTCGACTTCTCCCCTACCTTGAGGGAGGGGCCGCCTTCAACGCCGCGAACTTCTCGCTCCGGCTCGGCTCGGGGCCGCCGACCTTCTCGTTCCACCCGGCGCAGACGACGGCGTCGCGGACCGTGATCGCCTCGCTCCTCTGCCCGAGCGACGGCCACGACCCGCTCTATCCCTCGTACTACCAGAGCGTGCCCACCGCGGGGACGAACTACGTGGTCAACGTCGGATCCGGGACGGGGACGTTCTACGACTCTCGCTACCCGACCGACGGCGTCTTCTGGGACAACTCGGCGGTGACGTTCGCCGGGATCGTCGACGGGACGTCGAATACGATGTTCATGTCGCAGTGTTACCTGGGCGCGGGTTTCGACGCGACGGGCTCGATACCGGGCGACCGGGTGCGGCAGATGGTCAACATCGCCTCGATCGTCAAGCCGACGACGAAGACGCCGGGTGGGTACACGCCGGCGATGAACGACCCGGACCTCGTCGCGCTGACGGCCTCGCCGACGGCGTGGTCGGGCACTCGGGGGGTCGCCTGGCTGGTCGGCACGCAGGCGATGAGCGGCTTCACCGCCTACCTGACGCCCAACAGCAAGACCCCCGACGCCTACGGCCACGGCTTCGGCTGGATGGCCGCCCGCGGCCCGCATCCGGGCGGCGTGCTGACCCTGATGGGGGACGGCTCCGTCCGCTTCGTGAAGGACTCGGTGGACCTGTCGGCCTGGCGGGCCCTCGCCACTCGCGCCGGCGGCGAAGTCGTCTCCGCCGACTCCCTCTAACCTCGCCGCGATGGAGTCGAGCGGAACGATGGAAACGTGTACATGGATTCTGCTGGCGGCGGGGCTCGCCGCGACGGCGGCCCGCCTCTCCTGGAGGGGGACGCGCGCGACCTGGATCGTCGCGGCGGCCTGGGCGACGGCCCCCTGGCTGACGAGCGATCTCGTCTCGAACGCCAGCGCCGCGAGGCTGTTCGCCCGGGCCTCGTCGCCGGACCGCGTCGGCGGGCTGGCGGCGCTGGTGATCGCGGAGGCCCTCGCCGGCGGCTGGGAGGCGTTGCGACGATCCGGCCCGGCGGCGGACGGCGCCGAAGGGCGTCGCGAGCGCTTGAAGCGGTGGTTCGCCCGCGCCGTGGCGCCGGCGCCGTCGCCCAGCCTGGCCGCGGGGCTCGTGGGCGCGCAGGCGTCGCTGTTCCACAGGGCTTCGGGTTGGAGCTTCTCGGCGCTGGACGCCGGGCTGGCGGCGGCCGTCTTCATCGCGATCGTGGGGAGTGCTTCGGCGTGGCGGTTCGCGCGTCCCGATCCCGAGCGACGGGCGACGGACGCGGTCCCGCTGTTCGCGGCCCTGTTCGTGGTGGGCGCTTCGTTGACCCCGCTGCTCGACGTCCGTCCCAAGGGGGTAAGGGCCGCCGAGGTCGACCTTCGCGCGACGGCGTTTCTTCTAGCCCTGGCGACGGCGGGCCTTGCGCTGGGGGTCGCGGTTCGGTTGTTTCGAGCGCGGCTGATTCGGAAAGGAGCGAATGCCTCGTGAGCGTGCTGACGAACCTGATCTCGTGGGTTTCGGCGGGGCTGCTGGTCCCCGTCCTCGTGACGATGACGAGCCTGCTGGGCTGGTCGCTCCTGACGACGGGCGACTTCCTCGCCGCCGTCGTCCAGCGGCGACGCGCCGCAGGGCCGCTCCGCGAACTCTCCAATCGCCTCCTCCGCGAGCCGGTCCGCCGCGCCACCGCGGACTTGCCGGGCGATACGGAGGTCGCCCGCGCCCTCCGTCGCTGCGCCCAGGTCGACTGGCATCCGATCCACGCGGACAAGGCGATTTCCGACTTCGAGCTGGCCGCCCGCCGCGGCCTCGACGGCCCCCAGGCGCTGATCCGCCTGGGGCCGATGCTCGGCCTGATGGGCGCCCTGATCCCCATCGGCCCGGCGCTGGCCGGGCTGGCGGCGGGCGACGTCTCGGCGATGGCCGCCAACGTCGAGGAAGGGCTCACCGCCACCGTCGTCGGCCTGTTCGTCGGCGCCCTGGGTTTCTGGGTCCGCATCGTCAAACAACGTTGGGCGACGGCCGACGCCGAACTGCTCCGCTACGCCTACGAGCTCGCCCTGGACCAGTCGGGCGGGCGCGATCACTTGTCCCGAGGAATGAACGACGATGATCCGACGCACGAAACGTTCGCGCCGCTCGTTGTTTGAAGACGACGAGAACGACGACCCGCTGGCGGGCGTCGCCAACCTGTTCGACCTGGCGATGGTCGTCGGCTCCGCGCTGATGATCGCCCTGATCGTCCGCCCCCAGGTCGCCGACCTGATGTCCGACAAGGACATGACGCTGGTGAAGAATCCGGGGGCGTCCGATATGGAGATCATCGTCAAGAAGGGGGACGAGATCACTCGCTACAAGGGCGCCGAGGGCAAGGGCGAAGGCCGGGGCAAGCGAGTCGGCGCCGCCTACCAGCTCGAAGACGGTCGCATCATCTACGTCCCGGAGGATGCGGCGAAGACGCCGTGACCTCTCTCGTCCGATTCCCTCCATGAGGCTCTGTTCGATGCCGAAGCTGAAATCGTTCTTTCGAGGATTCCTCCGCCCCAGGATCGCCGCGTGCGTTCTGGGGACGATCGCCGCGGCCGTCGCGGCAGGCTGCATCTGGACGCGCCACGTCGGCCCGACGAGGATCGCCCTGGTCAACTTCCGCGACTTCCAGTTCGCCGAGATGCTC
>CALCIC010000217.1 GCA_937907405.1 uncultured Isosphaeraceae bacterium
GCGCCAGGATCGGAAACGCCTTGATCGCCGCGCCGGTCGCCACCAGCGCGCCGGCCCAGCCGTCGCGTCCCTTTTGCAGGCAGTAGAAGGCGCCCAGAAGCAGCGTCAAGAGCGCCAGGTTCGGCTGGCCGAGCATGTACGAGTTGTGAATCAGGGCGATGATGCAGAGCGAGGGAACCACGTAGAGCAACGGGTTGCGGCCCGAGGCCTTGCCGCCGGTCGCCAGCCGAACCGAGAGCACGACCGCCCCCAGCCAGGCGACCGAGTGCGCCAGAGTCAGCAAGGCGATCGTGCCGTACTCGCCGACGTAGCTGACGTAGCCCAGGATCGCGGCGGCCGACGGCGGATACATGAACGGAAACAGCCGTCCCGAGGCCGGGTCCGGGTAGACGTCGTACCCCTGCCGCAGGGCCACGCCCACCTGATGCCAGAGGCTGTAATCCTTGTTCGGCTGCCCCGTCGCCACGTTGACGAGCGGGGGGGCCGAGAAGACGACCATCAGGACGCCCAGGCTCGCCAGCAGCCAGGGTCGAAGCCGCCTGGAACCAGCTTCGTCCGCGTTCTCGGCGCGGTCGTCGGCCGGATCGCGGCGGAGGCGGTGGGAGCGATCCTGGTCGGCTTCCGAGTCGGGCGAGTTCGTGGGGGTCATTTCGGGCGAGCCTCCCGCTAGGCGAACGGGACGACGTCGTCGAAGGCCGAGTGGGGCCGCGCCGTCTCATCCGTGAGCGTATGTTGCCGATTCCGTTCAAAGGGCCGGAGCCTGGATTCGCCCGCGATCGTCGCGAGCGCCCGCCGCTCTCCTGTGAAGGCCCGATTCGGCCGAATGGTAAACCAGGAAGGAGTTTTCGAGAACGGCAGTTTTTCGGAGCCGGATCGCGTCAGACTTTCTTGCGAGGTCGGAACCAGCGGGAGAGGACGGATTCGAGCTGTTCGGGAATCTCCATGCCGCGGGCGCCGAGTTCGCGGTAGGTTTCCTCGAAGTCGTTGAGCGGCACCTGCTGGCCGCGGGGGGCGTCCCAGAGGACCGATCGCTGGACCCGCTTGAAGTCGTGGTGGGTGATGAGCAGGCTGTGGTCGCGATAGACCCAGGCGGCCAGGATCGGCTTGGAGCCGGTGGCGCGAAAGGTCGGGGTCAGCAGCTCGATCTGCTTGTTGGCCATGCCCTGGATGGCGACCTGGCCGGCGGCCGTACCCCGGATCGAGGGGATGACGACCAGGCGGTACGGGCCGATCGGGGTCGGTCGATGGCTGGCGCCGCGGCCGCCGGGGCCGCCGGTGGATTTCTGCATGGCCGCGACGGCTTCCTTCCAGAGCGCGTGGAGTTCGCTCTGAAGAAATCGGATCGGGTCGGGGTCGACGAGTCCGACCCGATCGTGGTCGGCGGGGGACGTCTCGTCGGCGATCGCCTTGAGGCGCGACGCCTCGGCCCCCTGGCCGAGTCGAGCCAGCGGGTCGATTTCGTCGTCGATCGGCTCGTCTTCGGGCTCGTCCCGCGACAGCACCTTGCCCAGTTGCTTGGCCGAATGGTCGAGCTGCTCGACCACGCCGGCGGGGACGTCGCGGGTCAGGCGTCGATGGAGTTCGTCGCCAGGGTCGCGGAAGCGGAGGACGTGGCTGGCGAAGTAGTCCCAGGCCTGGCGCGCCCGGCCGCGGTCCTGGCGTTCGGAGCGGGCGAGCTCCATCAGCGGATAGACGACCTCGGCCCACATGGCGGCGCCGGAAGGGTCGCGAGCCAGGCTCTTCGAGGCATATCGCAGAGCCGCCTGGCGGAAGTCGGGATGGTCGCGCCAGGCGTCGGCCAGTCGGTTCCAGCGCTCGACGAGTTCGTCGCCGACCTCGTCCCGGGGGGGGGCCAGCTTGGCGAGGTCGTCGAGCGACCGGGGGATCATGCCGGGGTTGAGCACGCCGCGCGCGTCGGTCATGTGCTCTTGCGCGTAGGAACTGGCGTCCCGGATCGCCTTGCGGGCGTTGCGGAGCATTTTGCGGCGGGTGGGGGTCTCGCGCCAGCTCAGAAACTTGGCGACCACGGCCGGGCTGATCGCCGAACGGACCTCGATCCGCTGATCGAGCAGTTCGGCGGCTTCGGCCACGGCCTCTTCAGCGTCGTGCGCGGTCAGGGCGTAGGTGGTCGCCAGGATGAGCCGCGCGCGGTCGGCGTTGGCGCGCTCGACCTTCCGGCGGGCGAAGAACGGCTTGCGTCGCGAGCCGACCAGAAGGTAGGCCAGGTAATGTCCGTAGAGGTAGCGTTCCTCGGGGTTCAGCGCGATCGGCTCGGCCAGCACGGTTCGCAGCATCTTGCGGACGAGGGCCGAGGGGACGAGGTCGGCCGCGTCGGCGGCCGCGGCCTGCCGGGCCGAGGCGGCGGCCCTTCGGCTCGCCATCGAGACCTTCTCGGTTTGCCGAGGGGTCGGGACCGGCGGGGCGTCGGTCGAGGGATCGGCGGCGACCGCCCGCCCTTCCCCCAGTTCGGCCAGGGCGCGGAGGTCCAGGCCCGGCTTGACCGGCTCGGCGGCCTCGGCCGGGGCTTCGGCGGCGGGCTGAAGCTTGTCGGCCTCGGCTCGGAGGATCTCGGCGACGACCGCGCCGCTTGGGGGACGGTCTTCCGGCCGTTTGGCCAGCAGACTGAAGATCAGGTTTTCAAGCTCCCGAGAGACGCCCAGTTCGCGCGAGCGGAACATCGGCGGCGGCGTGTTCACGTGATCGGCCATCACGGACGTGGGCGTGCCGGTGAACGGCACGGCGCCGGCCGTCGACTCGTAGAGCATCACCCCCAGCGAGTACAGGTCGGTGCGGTAGTTGAGCGGCTTGCCCTTGGCTTGCTCGGGGCTCATATAATGCGGCGTGCCGCGGATCACGCCGGCCGCGTCGCCCTGTTCGGCCAGGAACGAGAGGCCGAAATCCGAGAGCTTGGGGACGTCCGCAGCCGTCAAGAGGACGTTGCCCGGCTTGACGTCGCGGTGGATCACCCCCTGACGGTGGGCGTAGTCGAGCGCCTGGGCCACCTCGGCCAGGATTCGCAACCGCTCTTCCAGTGTGATCTCGCGCCATCGACGGACGTAGCTCGTGCCGTCCACCTGCTCCATGACCAGGTAGGACGTCCCCCCGGCCTGGCCGAAGTCGTAGATCCGCACGACGTTCTCATGCAGCAGCCGGGCGGCGATCTGGGCTTCGAGGCGGAGCCGCTTCGACACCTCCTCGCCGGCCTGCTGGTCCTTGAGGACCTTGATGGCCACCGCGCGCTGGAGCACCTGGTCGGTCGCCGCGTAGACCGCGCCCATTCCTCCTCGGCCCAGCTCCTTCACGAGCAGGAATCGATCGTTGAGCGTCGTGCCAGTGCCAATCAACGTGGGACCCCTCGTCGTCGTTTCGGGCTTGGCCGTCGACTTCAGAAATGACGCTCGACCCTGAACGCGCCGCGGATGTGACGCTCGCGGATCCCCCAGCCATGATGCAGCCGGAGGCGCCGCGCGTCAATCTCGCGGCGTCCATCGTGGACCGGATCCGAGCCGTATTCGAACTTAACGGCGGTTTTGAGGGCGCGTGACCCGGGCGTCCTGGGGCAGTTCGAGGATCTGGCCGACGACCAGATCGGAGGGGTCGTCGATCGTGTCTCGGTTGAGGTCGAGGATCTCGTCGGCGCGCCGGCCGCTGCCGAGCCGGTCGCGGGCGATGGTCCGGAGGGTCTCGTCGGGCTGGACCTTGTGGACCGGCCGCGTCGAGACGCGCCGCGAGGCGGCCTCGGGCGCATCCCGGTCGCGATCGAAGTCGGATTCCTCGCCGCGGGCGGCGGACCGTCCGCGATCGTCCGAAACGCGTTCGGCGGCCGGGTCGGAGATCGGTAGGTTCAGCTCGACCTCCGATCGCCGCGCGCGTCGGATCGGGGTCATGGTTTTCGGCGCCTCCGCGGCGGTCTTCGGCGACTGCGGCTTCGGCCTTGAGCCGTATCTCGTGCCGGGAGGGTCGATGTAGGACGGCTCCAGGTCCTCGGGGGGGGGGACCCGAATCACGGCGCCGACGAACAGGTCCTCGGGCCGCTTGAACTTGTCGCCGTTGGCGTGGGCGAGCGCGCGGTAGTAGCGGCCCGAGCTGTAGTAGCTTTGCGAGATGGTGTAGAAATTCTCGCCGGACTCGACCTTGTGCAGCACCGTATCGATCTTGCCCGCCGGACGAGCCGCCGCCGCGGAAGCCGCGAGACCGCGACCGCCGCCGGCGGCGGTCTGGCCGCGTGGGGGGTAGGTTTCCAGGTTGAAACGATTCTCGTCGTCCGCGAGTTCTCCGTCGCCGCGTTCGAAGGGGTCGTCGGTTCGTGGTTCGTCGCGATCGAAGTTGCTCACCACGATGTCGCCCGAGCGTCGGAGGGGAACCCAGTCGGGGTGCTCCGCGGCCGGCTTCGGCATGGGCGTCGGCTTGACCTCGACTTGGGCCTCGGCGGCCGGCGACGTCGACAGCCGTTCGTCGGCCGAAGCGAGCGGGGCCTCGGGGACCGCCTGGAACGGCGGCAACGACCCCGGGGACGAGGCCGGAGGCTTCGCCTGAATCGGCGAGGCGGTCGAATCATGCGCCGGCGTCGGCTGCTCGGGCGGCTGCGGCGGCTGCGATTGTTCGGGGACCATGATCTGGGGAGAGACGTCCGAAAGCGCCGGCGCGTCCAGCTCGGCGTCGGCCGGCCCGGCGGCCGAGACCGGCGGCGGGGACTCAGCCGGCTTGTCGCCCAGACCATGCAATGCGGCCCCGGCGGCGCCGGTCGCGGCGGCGCCCAGACCGACTCCCAGCCCCACCGCGCCGATCGTCCCCTTGACGGCCGCCCCGGCGACCGGCGCGGGGGCGGCGAGCGGAAGCTCCGGCTCGACGGCCGGCGTCGGCGCGGGCGATTCGAGCGGGGCCGTCGCCGTCGCGGGCGTCGGCTCAGGCGCCGTCGCGGGCGTCGGCTCAGGCGCCGTTGCGGGCGTCGGCTCAGGCGCCGTTGCGGGCGTCGGCTCGGGCGCCGTCGCGGGCGTCGGCTCAGGCGCCGTCGCGGGCGTCGGCTCGGCCTCGCCCGGCGTCGAGAGCGGCGCGGGATCAGGCGTTGGCGCCGGATCCGTGGCTGTTGCGGGGGCGGGCGCCGGCATCGGCGTTGCGACGTCTTCGACCGCCGGCGTCGGCGCCGGCGTTGTGACGTCTTCGACCGCCGGCTCGCCCGGCTTCACGTCGGCGTTCGCCAGTTGATACGCGGCGCCGAGTCCTCCGGCGGCGGCGATCACCGGCGCCGGCGCGGGCATGACGTCCTCATTCGAGGGCTTCTCCAGTTCCTTTTCCACGACGGGCAAGTCGGGCAGACCGGAGGCGTCGACTCCCGCGGTGAGCTTCACGGGCTCGCTCGGCGTCGGCGTCGGCGTCGGTTCGGGGTCGGGGGCCACGGTGAGCAGCGAAGCGGAATGCGCAGCGGAGTCGGGCAGGGGCGGGGCCCCGGCGTCGGCGTCGGCGGCCTGCGCGACGTCGTCGGTGGGCCTCGGCAAGGCTTCCGGAGCGCCTTCGGCCAGCAGAGCGTCCTTGGGTTCCTCGGTGGTCGACTCGGGCGAGTCCGGCTCGTCCTCGGCGGCAGAAGCGTCCTTGGCGTCGGCCTTGATCTGGGACGTCGCCTGGGCCTCGGGATTGGGAACCTGAGCGGTCGGCGTCTTCTTGCTCGGCGAGACGGCCAGAACGCCCCCCAGGACCAACGCCGACAGTCCCGAGGCGAGCGAGGCGCGGGGATAGGCGATGACCAGGCTTGCGCCTTGGGACGCCGCGACGCCCGCCTTGTCGAAGCACCAGCCCCCCGCGGAGAGGGCCGCGGCTCGGAACTTGTCGAAGCCGCCGGGCGTCGCCGGGCCGGTCTCCACGACGGTTTCCTCGACGGTCTCGGCGCGGGCTTCGGCGTGCGCGTCGATCTCGTCGTCGTCGACGACGGCGGGCGCGACGGGGGTTAGGGCCAGGGGGTCGTCGGATTCGGCGTTCGGGAAGGATCCTGATTCGACCATCGTTCGGCCACCCTCAATTTGGCGCTACGCGCTCGGGGATTGACGGCTGTTTCCTGGGCCGTCGCGATTACGGGCTTCTTGGTCAGGATGGACCAGCGGGGCTCGTTGCGGAACGCCCATTTGACGCGTCGGTCTTCCAGCGAGTGGAAGCTGATGATCGCGGCCCGGCTCCCGGGGGCGAGCAGGTTGGGCAGCTCCGTCAAAACGGCGTCGAGGTGCTCCAGCTCGTCGTTGACCAAGATCCGTAGGGCCTGGAAGACGCGGGTCGCCGAGTCGATGGGGCCGTGCCGCAATCGACCTGGGATGCAGCCGCGGACCAATTCGGCGAGCTGCCGGGTGGTCCGCAACGGGTCCGCCGTCCGCGTTTCGACGATCCGTCGCGCGATCCGGCGGCTGAACCGCTCTTCCCCGTAGTCAAAGAACGCTTGGGCGAGTTCGTCGGCCGGCATCTCCGCGAGCAACTCGGCGGCGGTGGGGCCCGAGGAATCGGGATTGAACCGCATGTCGAGCGGCCCGTCGGCCGCGAAGCTGAACCCGCGATGCCGCCAGGCGAGCTGATCGGACGAGAGCCCCAGGTCCAGGAGCACGCCCTGGACTTGCTCCGGGGGAATCTCCAGGTCCGCCAGCACCCGTCGGATCGCGCTGTAGGGCGCGTGGACCAGCGTCACGGGCAGGCCGGCCGTGGCCTTGCGGGCCAGTTCCAGCATGTTCGGGTCGCGGTCCAATCCGATGATCCGCCCGCCGGGGCCGATCCGCCTCGCCAGCGCCGAGGCGTGCCCGCCGGCCCCGGCCGTCCCGTCGACGATGATCGATCCCTCGCGGGGGGCGAGCCAGGCCGTCACCTCGTCGATCAGGACGGGGCGATGGACCGCGGCCGGTTCCCGGTCGGGCTCGGGTTCGTCTTCCGGAGGCGTCGGCTGGCGTGACACGGCCTGCTCGCTGAGATGAGACGCCCCACGACCAGAGCACGGCCTGGAAGGGCCGCGCCCCGGGTGAGTGCGTCGGACTCTATCCGAACGCGCGATCCTGTCAACCCCGACGACCACGACGGCCCGGCCGTCGCCGTCGAGAGCATCCCTGGTCGTCTCCATCGGCCGATCGGCGGGATCGGCTTGAGGTGAACCGATCCGCGCCGGGGGTCGAAGTCGGCCTCAGACCGAAACCCAGTCTTGACCCTCGCCGTCGACCAGCGAGAGCAGCAGGGAGCGGTCCTTGCTGCGGGTTTCGCCGATCGCGGTGACGTAGACGGCCGGGTCGTCCTTGACGGGGCACTCGTGCTCGCAGATGCCGCAGCCGATGCATTTGACCGGATCGATGTAGGGCCGCTTCAGTTCGAGAGTCTTGCCCCAGCGGTCGGTGACCTCGACGTTGCGGGTGAAGATCGCCTTGGGGCTGACCGGGCAGACTTCCTCGCAGACGACGCAGTCCGTGTCCATCGCCCAGGGGAGGCAGCGCCCCTGATTGTAGAACGCGGTTCCCGTCTTGATCGGCCCGTGGGCCTCGAACGGCCCGATGCCGAGCTTCTCGACGATCGAGATTTCACGGATCGCGCCGGTGGGGCAGACCTGGCTGCAGAGCGTGCAGTTCAGCTCGCACCAGCCCATTTTCGAGATCATGATCGGGGTCCAGAGCCCCTCGACGCCGGCCTCGAACATGGCGGGCTGGAGGACGTTCGTGGGGCAGACCCGGATGCACTGGTCGCACTTGATGCAGCGTCTGAGGAACTCGTCCTCGGCGACCGAGCCGGGGGGGCGGATCACCGCGCGGTTGAAGTTCTTCCGGACCCCGCCGGAGAGCCGGGCCATCGGGAAGAAGAACAGGCCGAACAGCCCGGCGAGCACCACCTGGCGACGGCCGATCGCCGGGGCGGCGACCTCGCTCGCCTTCCGGGGCAGGAACCGGAACGTCAGCGCGTCGTGCGGGCAGTCCTCGATGCAGTTGAAGCAGACGAAGCACTCGCTCTTGCGGAGGTCTCCCTGGGGGTCGGAGGCGCCTTCGCAGCTCTTGAGGCAGAGGTCGCAGTCGGTGCAGCGGACCGGGTCGCGATCGATCCGCCAGATCGCGAACCGGCTGAAGATCCCCAGGAGCGCGCCCAGGGGGCAGACCACCCGGCAGAAGAATCGGGGGATCCACCAGTTGGCGAACAGGAACCCCATGAAGATCAGGCCGACGATCCAGGCCTGCCAGTATTCGCGGGGCTCGGTGTAGACGCTCTCGGTGCTCTTGTTGACGGTGGGCAGGACGCTGGTGGTCATCGATCGGACCGTCAAGGCGATCGGGTCGAGCAGGCCGATCTGAAGCGAGCTGTTGTTCGCCTTGTGCTCCTCGGCCGACGCGGCGAGTCCCCAGCCTATCGCCCCGAGCGCGCGCCCCGGAATCGATCGACTCACCAGCGCTGGTTCGTAGAACGCGTGCTTGATCTTGCTGGGGGCGTCGAGGACTGTGGGGATGATCCAAAGGCTCGCCATCGCCAGCATCGCGGCCAGGATGTAGTACTTGATCGCGTAGATCTTGCGGTAGCGGTTGGACTCGATCATCTGCTTGGTGTTGCGGCGGTTGCCGATCCAGCCGAACAGATGGTGGAGGATGCCGAACGGGCACATCCAGTTGCACCAGACCCGACCGAGCATCATCGTGATCGCGATGATCACCAGACCCCAGACGAGGTTGCGATAGATCGTGTGGGTCGTCAAGGCCGTGGCGACCGCGACCAGGGGCGTGGCTTCCAGGAACAGCGACACCGGCCACCCTCGCAGGTAGCGGAGGTCGGTGATGAGCAGGAAGAACAGGAAGAGGCCCAGAAACAAGACCTCGTAGGCGCGTCGGATTTTAACCATCGGTTCCTCCGGCGGGGGCGTCGGGCTTCGATTGTTTCCTGGGCCGCCACTGGTCGGCTTTCTCCAGCAGCCGCGCCAGCGGCAGACTGAAGCCGGGAAGGAGCTTGGTCTCGTAGCTCTGACCTTCCGTCACGATATCATAAGTCGTCGTGCGCGTCTTCTTGGTCTTCTTTGATTTGTAGATCGTCATGACGCGGCGGAACCGATCAATGATCCAGTATTCCTTGACGCCCGCCGCCAAGTACTCGTCGCGCTTCTCCTCAGAGTCGCGCAAGGCGTCGCGGCGTCGTGACGACACGAACTCGATTACGATCTCCGGGCCGTCGGTCTGTTCGTTGGGCGTGCGGCCGAGCCCCACCCAGATCGCCCGATCGGCCCGGCGGCGGTTGGTCGTGG
>CALCIC010000218.1 GCA_937907405.1 uncultured Isosphaeraceae bacterium
TGCGCGGCGACAGCCTCAAGCTCAGCCAGCTCGCGGCCGACAGCCGGGCGTGTAAATCGATCGTCTTCTGCGGCGTCCACTTCATGGCCGAGACGGCCGACGTCCTGTCGCGCGACGAGGTGAGCATCTACCTGCCCGACATGGGCGCCGGTTGCAGCATGGCCGACATGGCCGACCTCGATTCCGTCGAGGCCGCGTGGGCCGACCTCGCCGAGGTCGTCGACGTCGAAGACCTGACGCCGGTGACCTACATCAACTCGACGGCCGAGCTGAAGGCGTTTTGCGGTCGCCACGGCGGCATCGTCTGCACCAGCACCAACGCGCGCAGGGTCCTCGACTGGGCGTTCGCCAAGAACAGCCGCGCCCTGTTCTTCCCCGACCAGCACCTCGGCCGCAACACCGCGAGGGGGATGGGAATCCCGCTCGACCGGATGCACGTTTGGAATCCCAGGCTCCCCCTGGGGGGCAACACCTCCGAGGCGATTGAGAACAGCAAGGTCCTGCTCTGGCGCGGGCATTGCTCGGTCCACCAAATGTTCAAGCCGGCGCACGTCGCCCAGTTTCGCAAGCAGAAGCCGGGGATCCAGATCCTGGTGCATCCCGAATGCATGATGGAGGTCGTCGAGTCGGCCGATCTCGTGGGCTCGACCGAGTTCATCATCAAGACGATCGAGAAGGCCCCGGCGGGAAGCACGTGGGCCGTCGGCACCGAGCTTCACCTGGTCAACCGGCTGGCCGCCGAGCATCCGGACAAGTCGATCCACTTCCTCTCGCCGATGGTCTGCATGTGCGCGACGATGGCCCGGATCGACCTGCCCCACCTGGCCTGGTGCCTCGACAATCTGGCGCGAGGCACGCCCGTCAATCAAGTGAAAGTCCCCGACGAGACGGCCCGATGGGCTCGGGTCGCCTTGCAGCGGATGCTCGACCTGCCCTGAGTCCGAATCGAAGAGGACTTGATTTCGCGGGGGACGACCGAGGCCGTCGCCGCCGGGATTTGCGACCGGGTCGCGGTGTTTCGCGGTTGCATCATCCGATACCGGCGGCTAAGAAAGATGAATCGAATCGAGAACTCGGCGCGCGGACGACGGCCTCATAACGCAGAGAGCGAGACGCAAAGCATGGCTCTGATGACACGGCAGCAGTCGACGGTCTCTCAGGCGGATCTCGACCTGATCACGCACGCGAGCCATTGGAACCCGTTCGCGATTCTGGGTCCGCACCCCGCGTCCACCAAGGATGGGGCGAAAGGCTGGACGATTCGCGCGTTCCTGCCGGAAGCCCGCCGAGCCAGCATCGTCGACCTGAGCCGAGGCGAACCCGGCACTCTCGCCCCGATGGAGAAAATCCACGCCGACGGCTTCTTCGAGGCACTCTTCCCCGACCGCTCCGAGGCGTTCCCGTACCGGCTCAGGATTGAGAACCACGAAGGGCATTCGTGGGAACTGGTCGATCCCTACGCGTTCGAGCCGGTGCTCACCGAGTTCGACCTGCACTTGCTCGGCGAGGGGACGCATCTTCAAAACTATGAACGCCTGGGCGCCCACCTGCGGACGCACCAGGGTTTCCGCGGCGTCAATTTCGCCGTCTGGGCGCCCAACGCCCAGCGCGTGAGCGTGATCGGCAACTTCAACCACTGGGACGGCCGCAGGCACCAGATGCGGAACCGGGGCGCCACCGGAATCTGGGAGATCTTCGTCCCCGACCTTTGCGAGGGGGAGGTCTACAAGTTCGAGATCAAGAGCCGTCACCACAACTACACGGTCCAAAAGTCCGACCCCTACGGCCTCGCGGCCGAGTTCCGGCCCAAGACCGCGTCGGTCGTCTGGGACATCTCCCGGATCAAGTGGGGCGACAAGGAATGGATGGACGGCCGCGCGCGGCATCAGGCGCTTGATCAGCCGATGTCGATTTACGAGGTCCATCTCGGCTCGTGGAAGCGGAAGTCCGGGAATGAGAACTCATTTCTCAACTACCGCGAGCTGGCCGACGATCTGGTCGCCTACCTCAAGCACACGCACTTCACGCACGTCGAGCTGATGCCGATCACCGAGCACCCGTTCGATGGAAGCTGGGGCTATCAGCCGGTCGGCTACTTCGCCCCGACGGCGC
>CALCIC010000219.1 GCA_937907405.1 uncultured Isosphaeraceae bacterium
GTAATCGGCGTCTTCGGGAAGCTCGGCGATGAGCCGGGCGTCGGTCAGCAGGCCCGGCGTGTCGTCGGCCGAAGCGATGAACCGCCGCGAGGCCGACGCCGTGGTCAGCCGGATCGACGGGTCGACCCCCGACCCCAACCGCGCGCACTGGGCGTCGACGACGATCTTCCACCCCTTCTTGCCCGCGAACTTGAAATAGTCGACGTCGTTCCCCGCCGCCCTGCCCTCGATCACCAGCGGCGGCGCGGGGACCGCCTGGGCGGTCTCGAACGTGTTGTTGTCTTCCTTCTCGGCGACCTGCGGAAGCTGGCCGACCGCGAACAGGAACGGGTTCGACACCCCGTCGTCGGTCTGCACCCGGATCGGGTAGACCCCCTCCGCCACGGTCGCCGGCACGGTCAGCCTGAACGCCCAGACCTCGGCCTTGCTCCGTTCGGGAGGCAACGCCTCGACCTGGAACGGGAAGGCCGCGATCAGCCGGGGATTGCCCCCGAGGTGCGCGCCTGTGACCGCGACCTCGGCCGCCTCTCCCCGCTTCACGCCGAACGGCGCCACGTCGGTGATCTTCGGCGGATCGGCCCAGGCCGCCGGCTCGACGATCCCGACGAGGCACGCGGCGAGAACGGCTCTTACAAGGAAGCGGCTCATGGATTCAACTCCATTGTTGACGGATCGCGCGGCCGTTCAATGGTGGGGTAGGCTACGGGGGCGGGGAATTCAAGAAGTCTCCAACTCAAATTCAACGTCGCATGCCATCGCCGGTTTGTCAAGGACCGCCTGTTCCGCTCAAGGGTGCGCGACGACCCGTCCCGATCGCCAAGGGAGGTCCGCCGGAACTCGCCCCGAAACCTACCGCGCCCTTGGACGAGGGGGGCCTGGCGGGGCCGGCTCGCACCGAACGCCGACGCCCGCGGTCGGACCGGGAGTCCGAGTCGCGGGCGTTGGAGCTTGGGCTCGGGCGGGCCGCCTGATCAGACGCCGCGATTGCGACGCGACCGCGCGACTCCCAACCCGGTCGCGGCCGCGATGCCGCAGAGGGCGAGCGACGAGGGCTCGGGGACCGCGACGGCGTCGGCCGTGGTGAAGATCAGATCGACGCGGACGTCGTAGGCGGTGAACGCGGTCGAACCGGGGAACCCACCCTGCGCCGCGATCCGGCTGCTGTAGACCAGGGACAGGTCGTAGGTCGTGCCCGCCTGCAACGTGCCGCCCCCGACGAAGGCCGAGGTCAGCGTATTGGGACCGCTGGCGGAGAAGACCGACGGGCCGCCGACCTGGCTGATGTCAAGAAAGGTGATCGCGTCCGTGACCAGGCTGCTGAACGGAGTGAAACCGCCGAAGTTCAGCGTGATCGCGTTGGCGGCGTTGAAGTTCTGGAGCGTCGTGTAGGTCGAACCCGTGAAAAACGGAACCGCCGTCGCATACTGGTCCACGGCGGGGATGTTGAGCAGCCCGGCCAAGCCGTTGAGCGTCCCGCCGTTGAGCGTGAAGGTCGCCGTCTGTCCGTTGGGAAGCGCGGCGTCCATCGCCGCCTTGGTGCCCGCCGGCGTGGCGTACAAGTACTCACCGCCGGAGCCGGTGAGCGTCAGATTGGGGGCCGTGGGGATGCTCACGGTGGCGCCCGTCAGGTCGGTCGAATTGTTGGAACTCACGCCGGCCGTGCCGAAATAGAAGCTCGGCGTCGCCGGCGCGGCGTTCGACGTCTGGGCGTAGGCGGCGGTTTTGAAGACGTCGTAGAAGGTGATGCCGGCTTGCGCGGGGGTCGCCGACGCCGCGAGAGCCGCGGCGACGGCCAGGACTGGTCCGAGTGTTCGAATGCTCATCTTGTCGGCTTCTCACCAGGTTCAGGCTTGTTGGAGGGGGATTCCGAGGGGGACGACGGCTCAGGCATCCCCTTCGAGACGAAGGAGACCTGGAGCGACGGCACCATCTTCGGAGGGTCGAGCAGACGAGTCAACTCAAAATGGGGGCATGATGCCGGGAAGCCACGTCGCCACGCCTCGCCCCTCCCAACGCGCGTCACATGCTCAGAAACGGGACCGGCAGCAGGAACGCGTGCTGCTCGTAGACGCTCCAGAGCCCCCCCCACGACGTGTATTGCGACAGGAAGACGACGAGCACGTAGAAGAGGGCGACCACGATGATGGCGAGCCGGCCCAGGATGCGGAAGAACCAGTGCCGCGGCCGGTCGCGACGTCGGGAACGCGCGTAGGCCCAGCCGACCAACGTATGAGCCGGGGCCAGGAAGACCACGAACACCAGGCTGGGGAGCCAGGCCGCCTCGCGGGGGATCATCTCGATCTTGAGCAGGTAGAGGGGCACCGACGCCAGTAGCAGGACCGCCAGCGCGAAGGCGAACGCCCAGGGGGCGCGGCCGAACCCCTGGCGGACGGCCCGGAACGAGAACAACTCCGACGTCCGCCCCTCGACCGCGTAACGCACCTGCAAGAACGGCAGCCGAGGCGCGACGACCGCCAGCGAGACCGCCCCCAGGACGCCCAGCACAGGGAACCGGGCGGACGACGCCAGCAGGGCAGAGGGGACGATCAGCCAGGCGAGCGTCCCCAGGAACCCGACCAGGCCCAGCCGGAAGTAATGCGGCAGCCGAAGCCGTCCGACGAAGCTCCAGAACCCGTCGCGGGCGTCCGCGTACAGCCCCCCCCGGAAATTGCGATACACCCACCTCGGGTTGCCGAACGGCCAGACGAAGTGCCGGAACCGCCCCCCCCGCGCGAAGCCCGCCAGCAGGTGCAGGCAGGTGCCCCCCCAGACCAGGCCCCCGACGACCCGCCAGGTCCGCTCGACCGATCCCCCCGGATCGATGACCGCCGCCGATCCGGCGTACAGGCCCGCCATCCAGAGCGGGATCAGCGAGAGGCAGACGCCGACCGCCGTCCCCCCGACCCGGCCCGCGAGCCGGACGCCGATGAACCCGTCGCGCAGCCTCCCCGACCGCGCGACCCGGGCCGACGACTCCAGGAAATAGCCCAGGCTCAGGAACTGGAGGATCGGCAAGGCCGCCAGGATCGACAGCCCCAAAATCAGCGAGACCACGCCGAATACCCAGCCGAGCGCCGACGCCGTCCCCGAGCCGAGCCGCCGCAACAGCCCCCGCAACAGCCGCAACCGGCGCGGGCGGGCCTCGGCCGTTGGAGCGCCGGCCTCGACGACGATCAGCGGTTCTTCGAGCAGCATCGAGTCGTGCATACGATCCATTACTCGCTGGGATCGATTCGTGTTTCAAGACGGCGGTCGGAAGAGGGGAGGATTCACCACGGCTGAATCGCGTGGGGGGGCTCGGGGTTTTCTGAAACGCGAGGCGGGCGGCTCGGGTAATGGGGTACGATCGAGGATGACGCGATACGGATCGGGAGGAAGGAAACCGTCATGCGGGTGCGCGACCTGGGATTTCTCTGCGTGATCGTCGCCTGCGGCCTGGCCCTGGGCCGGGGCGTGTTCCGGTCGTCGTCGATCGTCGCGGCGAGCAAGGCCGAGGCGGCGATCCGGCGCCCGGAACGGTTCGACGTGGTCGAGCGGATCGACGCGGAGTT
>CALCIC010000220.1 GCA_937907405.1 uncultured Isosphaeraceae bacterium
CGGCTTCCCGACCGGCAGCCGGCGTACCGGGGCGGAAGGTCGCACGAGGATTTCTTGATGAATTTGCGGATTTCTCGTACAATCTTACTCGACTTGCTCTGCGCGGCGTGGTCCCCCTCCTCACCTCCCCTTGCGACGTCGGATGTTCCTCAAGATCTTCTCGAAAAGCTGCTCGCCGAGAAGTTCGCCAACCGATCATGGATCGAGCGATTCTGACGTGGGGCCGGTGGAACGGAAATTACGGCGAAACGAACTGATTGGGCGTAACTCTCCAACGCGCGAACGGTTCGTCAGCGTCTATACTAGGAAGAGAAGCGCGGCGCGCGCCGATCGGGTCGGAGAGACGCCGAATCAACGGACAGGCGGAGGGGGGCCGACTTCGCGGATCGGCGCTCCTCCGCCCGTTCGTCCATCCATAAGTCCAGTCCGCGGCTCGTCCCGGGGCCTTGGAGCCGGGATCAGCCAGGAGATCCATTTCGATGACACGCACGTCGGTCGCGAGTCGAGCGAACCTGGGCCTGGTCGAAGACTACCACCAGCGTTGGCTGGCCGATCCCGACTCGGTCGATGAGTCGTGGCGGAGTTTCTTCGAGGGATACGAGCTCGGCCGAACGCCGCTGAGAGCCGAAGTCGAGAGCCAGGGCGTCGGGCCGCCGCCGGCCCAGGAGGCCGTCAAGGCGGTGACCCGGCTGGTCGACGCGTATCGCGAACTGGGCCACACGCTGGCCGACCTCGACCCGCTCAAGCTCACCCCCCGTCGGCAGTCGGACGAGCAACTCGACCTGGCGACGTTCGGCCTCTCCGCCGAGGACATGGACCAGGTCTTCGTCAGCCGGCTCTCTGAGTGCAATGCATGCACTCTCCGCGAGCTGCTCGCCATTTTGCGGACGACTTATTGCCGGACCATCGGCGTCGAGTTCATGCACATCCGCAACCTGGAAGTGCGCCGTTGGCTGCTCGAGCGGATGGAGCCGATCCGCAACCGCCCCAGCTTCGACCTCAAGGCGAAGCGGCGGATCGTCTACAAGCTGAACGCCGCCGAGCTGTTCGAGAGCTTCCTCCATAAGAACTACGTGGGGCAGAAGCGATTCTCGCTCGAAGGGGGGGAGATGCTGATCCCGCTGCTCGACGCCGTGATCGAGCGCGCGGGGAGCAGCGGGGTGCGCGAGATCGTCATGGGGATGTCCCACCGGGGGCGGCTCAACGTCCTGGCGAACATCCTCCACAAGCCCTACGGCTTGATCTTCAGCGAATTCGAGGGCAACATGCCCGAGACGGTCGCCGGCGACGGCGACGTCAAGTACCACCTGGGCTTCTCGGCCGACCACGTGACCCAGGACAAGCACACCGTCCACCTGACCCTCACCCCCAACCCCAGCCACCTGGAAGCGGTCAACCCGGTCGTCGAGGGGCGGACGCGGGCCAAGCAGAGGCGGAACAAGGACAAGGCGCGGAAGCTCGGGGTGCCGATCCTGATTCACGGCGACGCCGCGTTCGCCGGCCAGGGGCTGGTCGCCGAGACGCTCAACCTGTCGCAGCTTCAGGGATACCGGACCGGCGGCACGATCCACATCGTGGTCAACAACCAGATCGGCTTCACCACCGCGCCGGCCGACTCGCGGTCGACCCGCTACTGCACCGACGTGGCGAAGATGATCGAGGTGCCGATCTTCCACGTCAACGGCGAGGACCCCGAGGCGGTCGTGTTCGTCGGCGAGCTGGCCATGGACTTCCGCCAGAGGTTCGGCCAGGACGTCGTGATCGACATGATCTGCTACCGCCGCCACGGCCACAACGAGGGGGACGAGCCGAGCTTCACCCAGCCGGTCATGTACGAGAAGATCCGCAACCGGATCAGCATCCGCGAACTGTACACCGAGCAACTGGTGATGGCGGGCGAGCTTTCGAGCCAGGAGGCCGAGACCATCGCCGAGACGTTCGCCGAGAAGATGCAGGAAGTGTTCGAGGAGGTGAAGGTCCGGGGGGTCGAGCCCCGCGCCGTCCCCCCCGGATACTCGTCGGGGCCGTGGGCCGATCTGACCCCCACGTTCTCGTTCGATCCGGTCGACACCGGGGTGTCGTTCGACAAGCTGGAGGCGATCACGGCCGTCGCCGCCAACCCCCCGGCCGACTTCAACGCCAACCACAAGCTCACCCGGATCTTCCAGGCCCGGGTCAAGACCATGCAAGAGCGCGGGGCCGTCGACTGGGCGTTCGCCGAGAGCCTGGCGTTCGGCTCGCTGCTGCTGGAAGACACGCCCGTCCGCCTGAGCGGCCAGGACAGCCGACGCGGCACGTTCAGCCAGCGGCACGCCGTGTTGATCGACCAGCACACCGGCCAGCCCTGGATCCCCTTGAACAACCTCGCGCCCGACCAGGCGCAGTTCTGCGTGTACGACAGCCTGCTGTCCGAGGCCGCCGTGCTCGGCTTCGACTACGGCTACTCGCTCGACGAGCCGATGATGCTCATCATGTGGGAGGCCCAGTTCGGCGACTTCGCCAACGGCGCCCAGGTGATCATCGACCAGTTCATCGCCTCGGCCGAGTCGAAAGATCGGAAGAGCGTCGTGTAGGGAAAGAG
>CALCIC010000221.1 GCA_937907405.1 uncultured Isosphaeraceae bacterium
TGTAAGGCCGGTGCGTCGCCGCCGCAGGGCTCGACCCCGAGAGCGTGACCGCCTCGACGTCGGGCCGATCGAGCTTCCTTCGGACCCGATTCAGCAGGTTCTCGGCCTCGTGCGGCAGGATCGCCGGGTCGGGATCGAAGAACGCCGTCTGGTCGGTCGTCCCCTCGGTCAAGACGGTGAGGATCACCCGCGTCGGGGCGGCCGTCTTGATCACGATCGGGTCGAGTCCGTCTTCCTGGCGCAAGAGCGAACAGCAGGTCGAGCCCACCGAACCGCCGATGAAAAAGACCGGCCGCGCCGAACGTCCCAGCCGCGTCAGCGCGCGAGCCACGTTGTTCCCCTTGCCCCCCACCACCTCGCGGATCGCGACGCCGCGCACCGAGTCGCCAACGCTCCACGAGGGGACCGTCAGGGTCTTGTCCAGACACGGATTCAAAGTCACGCATAATATCATGAGGGTGCGAATCCGATTCCAGAGACGTGCTTTCCTCGATCGAAGCGGCCGAGCCCGGCGCTCAGTTCGTCTCCTTCATTTTGGCGGGATCGGCCCAAAGAGCAACGCTCGGGCGCAAGAATCGGCGCGGCGAGACCTTCCGGCGGGTTGCTTGAGAGAAACCAGGCGCGCTTTTCCGGCGTTCTTACGTACTGTTCCGTAGAGCCGGTCACGTCGCGATTCTCGGCCTTTCGATCAGATCTCGCGAATTCTGGCGTTTCCTAGGGAATTCGGCGTCCGGCCCGATATGGTTTGACGCAATCAAGGATGTTGGGTAAGACCAGGACGGTCGGCCCCTTTCGTCCCGTCGATCCGAGCCTCGCTCGTCGGCGACGTTTCATCAAGGAGGATGAAAATGGCGGCATGCATCTGGAAGTCCAGGCGGCGCACGCGCCATCACGAGACTGGAGACGCCTCCGCTCGATTGGAGAAGATGAGCCTTAAACCGTCCGAAGTGCTGCTCGTGGGAGTCTGGTTCGGCATCGCGACCGGCCTCATCGAGCTGGGTGGGACGCTGGCCGCGGTGAAGCTCGCGGGTCGGATCACGTATGACACTTTGCGGACCAACTGGCATTACTTCTGGATGACGCCGCTGGCGAACCTCCTGGTTTTCTCCGTTCTGGCGGTCTTGCTCTGGATCGCGACCGCCTTCATTCCCAGGCTCCGCGCCGATCGCCTGGTGATCGCGGTGTACGCCTTCGTCGCGGCATGGCCTCTGGTCGCGGCGATCCCCAGCCTG
>CALCIC010000222.1 GCA_937907405.1 uncultured Isosphaeraceae bacterium
TGGGCCATGCCGCGTCCGGTGATCTGCTTGAGCAGCCCCTTGCGTGAGATTCCAATCAACAGGATGGAATCCAGGTTGGCAAACTGATCAAGGTTCCGCAAGAGCGCCATGTTGTGCTCGAACGTCTTGCCGAAGCCGATCCCCGGGTCGACGGCGATCCGCTCCCTGGGGATTCCGCGAGCTTCGCACCAGGCGATCCGGTCGACCAGATACGCGCGGACCTCGGCGACCACGTCGTCGTACTCGGGGGCGTCCTGCATCGTCTGGGGAGTTCCCCGCATGTGCATCAGCACCACCCCCGCTCCGGTGCTGGACACCAGTTCGGCCATTCCGGGTTCGCGCAGGGCCGAGACGTCGTTGACGATCGAAGCCCCCGCGAGCAACGCGCGGCGCGCCACCTCGGGCTTGGTCGTGTCGATTGAGATCGGGACGCTGGTTTCAGCGGCCAATCGTTCGATCACCGGGGCGACCCGCTGGATTTCGTCGTCGATCGAGACGATCTCGGCCCCCGGGCGAGTGGACTCGCCGCCGACGTCGAGCAGGTCGGCGCCGTCCTTGACGAGTTGCAGGCCGTGTGCGACGGCCGCGTCGGTCGAGAACCATTTGCCGCCGTCGGAAAAGCTGTCGGGCGTGACGTTGACGACGCCCATGACCTTGGGGACGGCGTCGTCGACGATCAATCGGCCACGGGCCTCCCAGCGGCGAATCATGGTCTGAAATCCTTGCGGTCGTCGATGGCGGGATCGAAATCGCGTTGCGAAAGCCTCAGTTGAGATCTTCCTCGGTGAACCAGGGTTTTTCCATCATATCGACGATCTGCTCGGCGATGGCCTTGTTGACCTCGATGGTCGCCGAGAGCGCCGTCTGGCCGGCTTCGGGGACGAAGTTGCGCGTATCCATGACGATCGTCGGCGGCCGTTTTTTCTCGATTTCGGTCGGTGGATTGTGAACCCAATTCACGCTGACGCTGATGGATCGGGTGAGCTGCCGAGGCAGGTTCGTCGGCGCCTCGACGAGGATGTTCTTGTTCACGAAATTGATCGTGCCGCTCAGCACGGTGTCGGCCTCTTCGAGACGGTGCACGATCTTGTAGGGCGTGCGCTTGATGATTTCGTCCTGGACCTGGCGGGTCAGATCCTTCTCAACGTCGCGGTCGAACGACTGCGACTTGAAAATCGGCACGAAGACCGTTCGCACGCTTTTGTCGTACGGCGCGCGGAACGAATAGCCGCAACCCCCCGCCGCCGCCCAGGCGACCATCATGAAAGCCCAGGCCCACCGCCGGCCGCGCGGCCCGGACTCGCGGCCGCGCCGTGCAAGAATCGATCGAAGAGATTGACCGAACATGAGGGAAGCCTCGTCCTGGGCCTCGAAATCCACTGCACTCCGTTCCGCTCCGCGTCAGGGCGTGCGAACGTTACATCATTCCGCCCGGCGACCCACCCATGCCGCCGCCCATGCCGCCCATGCCCCCCATGCCCCCCATGGGGCCGGCGCCGGCGCTGTAGTAAGGATCGTTGGCGCCGGGTTGGGTCAGGATCTTGCTAGGCAACGTGGCCTTGCGCGGCATTTTGGCGAGTTGGGCCAGTTCCCCCTTGGCTTTGACGGTCCAGGGGCTGTTGGGCCACCGTTGGGGGATCTTGCCGAAATAGAACTCGGCGGAGGCGACCTTGCCGATCTTCTTGTAGTACGCCCCCACCTTGTAGGTCCGCTCGGCCTCCTGGTCGTTGATCAGGTCGAGGGTGTGGTAGAGCTTCTCGGTGTCGGCCTGGCGGTCGGGGAACGAGGCCATGGTTTGCTTGACGAGTTCTCTCGCCTGTTCGAGGCCCTCGCCGTCGTACTCGGGCCCGAGATAGCCTTTCATTCGCGAGTCGATCGCGGCGAGCTGCGCCTCCTGGAGGAACGGGCTCTTGGGATGGTCGCTGATCAACTGATCGTAATAGATGGCCGCCGACTCGTAGTCATGGCTCTTCATGTGGTAACCGGCGATCTGCATGACGGCGTCGTCGGCGAGCGGCCCGGTCGGATCGTGGTGTCGGACGTGCTCAAGAGCCTTGAGCCCGGTTCCTCGGGTGTCGATCAGCGGTTGCTGGCCGTTGAAGTGCGAGTACCACGGCAGTTTGTCCTCGGGCTTGGCGTTGGGATCGCTCTGAGACAGCCAGATCTGGGCCAGCGCGTACTCGCGGCTGACCAACTTGTCGAGATACTGGGTGCCGGGATAGTCGGAGACCAGGCGTTCGAAGCTGTCGTGGGAGGCCATGTACTTCTTGCTCTGAAACTGGGTTTCGCCGAGGTAGAACTGC
>CALCIC010000223.1 GCA_937907405.1 uncultured Isosphaeraceae bacterium
TCCCCGCGCGACATCGCCTCGCGATCCGCCAAGGAGGTCTGCGACGACGGCCGAGGCGTGGGCAAGACCGGCCGGGGGGTCTACCTCGACTTCGCCGACGCCATCGGCCGACTGGGAGTCGAGACGATCCGCGAACGCTACGGCAACCTGTTCGAGATGTACGAGCGGATCACCGACGAAGACCCGTACAAGACGCCGATGCGGATCTACCCCGCCTCCCACTACACGATGGGAGGGCTCTGGGTCGACTACAACCTGATGAGCACCATCGACGGCATGTTCGTCCTGGGCGAGGCCAACTTCTCCGACCACGGCGCCAACCGCCTGGGCGCCAGCGCGCTGATGCAGGGGCTTTCCGACGGCTACTTCGTCGCTCCCTACACGATCAGCAACTACTTCGGATCGAACAAGTTCGAGAAGGTCGGCGTCGACCACCCCGCGTTCAAGACGGCCGAGGCCGAGGTCGCCGACCGCGCCAGGCGGCTCCTGGGAGTCAAGGGGGACAAGACCCCCGACGACTTCCACCGCGAGCTGGGGGCGATCATGTGGAACTACTGCGGCATGGCCCGCACCGCGGAGGGGCTGCAAACGGCCCTCCGCGAGCTGCCCGTGCTCCGTGAACGGTTCTGGAAGGAAGTTCGGGTCCTGGGGGGGGGCGACGAGATCAACCAGTCGCTCGAAAAGGCCGGCCGCGTCGCCGACCTGATCGAACTCGGCGAGCTGATGTGCCGCGACGCCCTGGAGCGCCGCGAGTCGTGCGGCGGGCACTTCCGCGAGGAATACCAAACTCCCGACGGCGAGGCGCTCCGCGACGACGAGCACTTCTGCCACGTCGCCGCCTGGGAGTACAAGGGGGACGACGCCCCCCCCGTCCGCCACGCCGAGCAACTCGACTTCGAGAGCGTCCATCTGCAACCCCGAAGCTACAAATAAAAACGCGCCCCGGCCCCCGGCGGCCTCCCACCTAACACGCGCTCGACGGGCCGATCGATCCGTCGAGCACTCCAACGAGGATTCGCGATGTCCGGAAACGCGGAAGAACAGCTCCTGAACCTGACCCTCAACGTCTGGCGGCAGCAGAATCGAAACGCCCCCGGCGGCTTCGTCACGTACACCGACGAAGCGCGGGGGATCAGCACCGACATGTCGTTCCTGGAGATGCTCGACGTCGTCAACGAGCGATTGATCCACAAGGGCCAGGAGCCGATCGCCTTCGACCACGACTGTCGAGAGGGGATCTGCGGCCAGTGCGGCGTGGTGGTCAACGGCGAGACCCACGGCCCCCGCCGCGCCACGACCACCTGCCAGCTCCACATGAGGAGCTTCGAGGACGGCGCCGTCCTGACGATCGAGCCCTGGCGCGCCGGGGCCTTTCCGGTGGTCAAGGACCTGATGGTCGACCGCGGCGCCTTCGACCGCGTGATCGCCGCCGGCGGGTTCATCTCGGTCCGAACGGGCAACGCGCCCGAGGCCAACGACCTCGCGGTCCCCAAGCAAGACTCCGACCTGGCGATGGACGCCGCCGCCTGCATCGGCTGCGGCGCCTGCGTCGCGGCCTGCCCCAACGCGTCGGCCATGCTGTTCGTCGCCGCGAAGGCCGAGCACCTCAACCTGCTCCCCCAGGGCGCCCCCGAGAAGGACCTTCGGGTCCTGTCCATGATCGACCAGGCCGACGCCGAGGGGTTCGGCAATTGCACCAACCACGGCGAATGCGAGGCCGCCTGCCCCAAGGAGATCAGCCTCGGCTTCATCGCCCGACTCAACGGCGACTACCGTCGCGCCCTCCTCAAGCGCCCCCGCACCGTCGGCTCAAGCTGACGAGGCGGACGTCGCCCTCGGGTCGGGCGACGGGAGGGCGCCGATCAGCCGGGATCAGCGCCCTCCCCCGTTGGATCGCTCGATCGCGGGGCTCCGCCTCACCGCGCCCGGACGTTGGCCGACATCGCCAGCATCACCCCGATCGCGGCGAAACCGGTGACCACCCCCCTGGCGAACAGGCGCGCGCGCCAGGTCGATGAGAGTGGAAGGGTCGTCTCGTCGAGCGGAAAGGCGATTCCGCCGACCATCTGATAGACGATCAGGCCCGCCAGCGCGCCCAGCAGTCCTCCCGCGACGAGCCGGAAGTCGAAGAATCGGTCGTCGTCGCCGAGACCGAGGCTGAACGCCGCCCCGGCCATCGCGCCGACGACCGCGCAGATCCCCCCCTGGACCAGGAGCGCCACGACCAGATCGTCGGCGACGGACTCCCTCAGATTGTAATGCATCGGCGTCAGCAACCGGCCCGCCGCCAGGCCGCCGGCGGCGCCCAGCATCATGCCGATCGAGGCCGCCTTCACGCCCGCCCGAATCGACCCCCGCGCAACGCCTCCGGCCATCCCGAACGTCAGCCCCAGGAACGCCCCCAGGGCGCCGAAGGTGAGGCTCGCCTCCAGGGTCATCGCCTTCCGCAGCGCCTGGTCCTTGGCGTCCGACTCCTCGGGGGTGTCGAAAGCCGATCTCACCACCCCCGCCGGTTGATAGCGACCATAGATCGGCTCGGCCGCCAGCCAGGCGCAGAACCCCGCCGCCAATCCGGCCGCAAGAGTCACGACCCAGATCCAGGACGCCGCCGGCGGTCGGCTCGTCGAGGCTGGTGCCGACGGCTCGCTCGGAGCAAGCGGAGGCACGGCGTCGGTGACCGTCGGATCGGGCGTCGATTCAGTTCCATCCGTCGTCATCGTAAGCTCCACCACTTCGAGAGGACTGAAGACGCATCACGTACCAGCTTCGTCGGCCTTCGACTCGTCAAGTCGTTGATCCAGGAAAGGTTGCGCGCCCGGTGATCGGCCGGGCGGCTATCGGTAGACCAGCCAGACGCGCGAGCGAGGGAATCATCGATGAGGACTGCGACGGTCCCCGCGAGGTTCCCCGGGCGATCCCCTCGCTTGCGCGTCGGGCTGGTGGTTCGAGTGAATCCGTGACGGTAGAGCTAGCGAGACCGGGCGTTGGCCGACATGGCGAGCGCCACCCCGATCGCGGCGAAACCGGCGACGAGCCCCCTGGCGAGCAACCGCGACGTCCAGGAGTTGGAGAGCGGCAGCGTCGTCTCGTCGAGCGGAAAGGCGATTCCGCCGACCATCTGATAAACGATCAGGCCGGCGAGGGCGCCGAGCAGGCTCCCCGCGACGAGCCGGAAGTCGAAGAGTCGGCCGTCCTCGCCGAGACCGAGGCTGAACGCCGCCCCGGCCATCGCGCCGACGACCGCGCAGA
>CALCIC010000224.1 GCA_937907405.1 uncultured Isosphaeraceae bacterium
CATGGGCAAGGGCAACGGCAGCCTCGCCCCGCCGCTGGTCGAACAGGTCCGGGCCGGGGCCTGCGGGCTCAAGCTGCACGAGGACTGGGGCACCACGCTGGAAGTCATCGACATGGCGCTGCAGGTCGCCGACCAGTACGACGTCCAGATCGCGATCCACACCGACACGCTCAACGAGTGCGGGTTCGTCGACGACACCATCGCCGCGATCAACGGCCGGGCGATCCACACGTTCCACACCGAAGGCGCCGGCGGCGGCCACGCGCCCGACATCATGAAGATCGCCGGCTGCGCCAACGTCCTCCCCTCCAGCACCAACCCGACCCGGCCGTTCACCAAGAACACGATCGACGAGCACCTCGACATGCTGATGGTCTGCCATCACCTGTCGCACAAGATCCCCGAGGACGTGGCGTTCGCCGAGAGCCGGATCCGAGCCGAGACGATCGGCGCCGAGGACGTGTTCCACGACCGGGGCATCATCAGCATGATGAGCTCCGACTCGCAGGCCATGGGGCGTTGCGGCGAGGTCATCCTCCGGACCTGGCAGACCGCCCACAAGATGAAGGTGCAGTTCGGCGCGCTGAAGACCGACAGCGCCCGCAACGACAACGAGCGGGTCAAGCGGTACGTCGCCAAGTACACCATCAACCCAGCCGTCGCCCAGGGGATCGCCCGATACGTCGGCAGCATCGAGGGGGGCAAGCTCGCCGACCTCGTGCTGTACGAGCCGGCCTACTTCGGCGTCAAGCCGTTCCTGGTGATCAAGGGGGGAATGATCAACTACGCCCAGATGGGCGACCCCAACGCCAGCATCCCGACGCCTCAGCCGGTCTACATGCGTCCCCAGTTCGGCGCTTACGGCCAGGCCCTGCACAAGACCTGCATGACCTTCGTGTCGAAGGCCTCCCTCGAAGACGGCATCGTCGAGAAGTACGGCCTGGAGCGCGACGTCGAGCCGGTGGAGAACTGCCGGAACATCGGCAAGAAGGACATGCGGCGCAACGAAGCCACGCCCGAGATCCGGATCGACCCCGACACCTACCAGGTGTGGGTCGACGGCGAAAAAGTCGGCAGCGAGCCCCTGGACGTGCTGCCGGGCGCCCAACGGTACTTCTTGTTCTGATCGGAAGGGAAGTACGGAAGTCGATGAATCTCAGCCTGCTCCAGATCGCCGATTCGGCCCTGCCGATCAGCGGTTACACCCACTCGTGGGGCCTCGAAGCGGCGATCGCCCGCGGCCTGGTCCACGACGCCGAGACCCTGGAACGCTTCACCCGACACTGGCTGCGAACGTCGCTAGGACCCTTCGAAGGGGTCCTGGCGGCGTCCGCCTGCCGGGCCGCGCGCGCCGGCCGGGCCGACGGCCTGGACGTGTTGAACGCCATGGCCGACGCCGCGATCATGCCCCCCTCGATCCGCCGCGCCAGCCGCGAGATGGGGGAACAACTCCTCGCCCTGGGAGCGACCTGGACCTGGTGCGCCGAGGGCCTGGCCCCGTTCATGGGGGCCTCGCGCGAAGCGGCCGGGGGGGCGCCCCATTGGCACCACGCGATCGCCTTCGGGCTGCTCGGCGCGCTCGCCGGCGCCGAACCCGAGGAGGTCTTGACCGTCTACCTCCATCAGGCCGTAATGGGGATGGTGGGGGCGGGCGTCAGGGCCGTTCCCGTCGGCCACACCCACGGGCAGCAAGTCCTCGCCTACCTTCACGGCGACATCAAATCAATGGCTGCGGACCTCGTCACCCGCGCCCCGGAAACCGCCGGCGGCGGTTGCCCGTATTATGAGATCCTCTGCGATGAGCAAACTCGACTGTACGCACGCATGTTCCGCTCTTGACCAGCCTCCCGAACTGTCGGGCTGGCGCGCCGGGTCGCGCCGCCGGATCGACCGCTGGGGCCTGGCCTTCCACAAGGTCGCGGGCCACGAGCACTCGCACGAGCACGACCACATGGGCAGGCCGGGGCCGGCCCGCTACGCGGGGCCGTCGCGCAAGGTGTTCACGCTCGGCGTCTGCGGGCCGGTCGGCTCGGGGAAGACGGCGCTCCTGGAGACGCTCTGCAAGGGCCTCTGGCCCGAGATCAACCTGGCCGTCGTCACCAACGACATTTACACCCACGAAGACGCCGAGTTCCTCTCGCGCCGCGAGGCCCTGCCGCCGGAACGGATCGTCGGCGTTCAGACCGGCGGCTGCCCGCACACCGCCATCCGCGACGACGCCAGCGCCAACCTAAGCGCCGTGGCCAACTTTCAGCGCCAGTTCCCCGACCTCAAGATGGTCATCGTCGAATCGGGGGGCGACAACCTCACGGCCGTGTTCTCGCGCGAGCTGGCCGATCGCTTCATCTTCATCATCGACGTGGCCGAAGGGGACAAGATGCCCCGCAAAGGGGGACCGGGAATTTGCTCAAGCGACCTCTTGATCATCAACAAGACGGACCTGGCGCCCTACGTGGGGGCCGATCTGGGAGTGATGGAACGCGACTCCCGGAAGATGCGCGGCGAACGGCCGTTCATGATGGTGAGCCTGCGGCAGAAGGAAGGCGTCAAGGAGGTGATCCAGTGGGTGCGCGAACAACTCGCATCACACGCGAAGAGTTCCTGACGCCCCCTGAATTCCTCGACTATCCCTCGACGTACAACCCCGCCTCCCGCGTGGGAGGAGCTTCCATCGAACTGGTCCGCAAGGGGGAGGAGACCCGCCTGGGCGCCCGGTTCCAGCAGATCCCCCTGCGTCTGTTTCCGCCGCACAACCATCCGACTGAGCCGGCGGCGTTGCTCTACCTGATCAACCTGACCGGCGGCCTGATGGACGGCGACGCCCACCTGGTCGAGATCTCGGCCCGCAAGGGTTCGCGGGCCGTGGTCGCGGGGCAGTCGGCCTCCCGGATTCATCCGGCCCTGGCCAGCCACGCGACTCAGCAATTCCACGTGACGGTCGAGGACGACGCGCTCCTGGTCGTCCTGCCGGGGCCGGCGATCCCGTTCCAGGGGTGCCGCTACTACCAGCGCGGCCGGGTCGAACTGGCGGCCGGGGCCCGGCTGATCTGGGGGGACGTCTGGCTTCCGGGCCGATACGATCGTGGCGTGCTTTCCGAGCGGTTCCAGTTCGAGCGGATCGTCCAGGACCTGGAAGTCCGTCGTGAGGGGCGGCTGATCTTCCGCGACCGATTCCGGTGGGACGGACCCTGGACCGAGGACCAGGCGCGCTGGTACTTCGGCGGCGAGTTGGCGACCGCCAACCTGTTC
>CALCIC010000225.1 GCA_937907405.1 uncultured Isosphaeraceae bacterium
CCCAGGCTGAACGGCGAGAACGCCGAGCTGAGATACCCGGTCCCCGCGAATTCGTTGGGGATGCTGGGAATGCAGACGTAGGGGGGCAGGTTGTTCTTGGGGCCGTACTCGTGCGAGATCACGCTCCCCAGGCTCGGGTACACCAGCGCGGGGCTCGGCCGATAGCCGGTGAACATGTTGTGCGTGCCGCGCTCGTGGGCCGCCTCGCCGTGCGTCATCGAACGGATGACCGTCAACTTGTCGGCGATCTGAGCCGTCTTGGCGAGCGTCTCGCTGAACTGCTCGCCGTCGATCTTGGTCGCCACCGAATTCATCTCGCCCCGATATTCGATCGGCGCGAACGGCTTGGGATCGAACGTCTCCTGGTGGGCGATGCCCCCCGGCAGGAAAATATGGATCACCGAGTCGGCCTTGGCCTCGATCGCATCGTAGTTCTTCTGGTCGGCCCGGGCCTGGACCCGAAGCAGGTCGGCCAGGGTCAACCCCCCAAGGCCGATCGACCCCACGGTCAGAAACCCTCGACGACTCATCGGGGACGGAAGTCCGGCGGTCATGGGCACATCTCCCTTGCTTTCGATTCGACTCGTGGGCGTGCGACGTCGGCCCCACGCATCGGGGGGCCGGGCTCGATCCGATCGCTCGGGGCCGGAAGGACTGGCGTCCCATCTCGGGGCGATCGTCGTCAGGGGGCGAACTCGACTGCGGCGACGCGGTCAGTGGAGATCCTGAACACGTTCAAGGCTGGGGTTGCGGGGGGTTCCTCGGGCTCGCGGCGCCGTAAGGGACGCCGGCCTCGCTCTCCATTCGCGAGTACAACTAATGTGAAACAATATTGCGTCGCTTGCAAGATAGTACGCGGACTTCTTCGGCCGCGTTGGCGCGTTTTTTGAGAATTGAGAGTCGAGGCGGGTTATTACGCGCCGAGCTGGTCGGGCGCCCCCCCCGGCGCCGCGCCGGGGGCGGTTCCATTCATTCGCTGGTACGGACTCGGGCGCCTCGCGGGAAACGGAACTCGGCTTCAGTTTGGAGGATGCGACGGAATCGTTCCGGAGCGCCGGCCGTGAACTCCTCGTCGGCGATCAACGGGCGGATGACGCGGGCGACGGCGCCCGTGGTGAACGCCTCGTGCATGAAGTCGTCGTTCAACTCGTTGCTGAGCGCCGCGAGGATCATCCCTTGATCGAGAGAGAGGACGAAGCCCGACGTGAGCCCCGCCGTCACGTTGACCGAGTCCTGAAAACCAAGCTCGCTGTAGATCGGGAACCGGGTCCTCAACTTGTCGAGATTGGCCATCGCCTCCTGGGGCGCGAACCGAAGCGCCAGGAACGAGGCGTGCGGCGTGACGATGCCGTGGACGAATCGGGTCGTGACGACGTTCAGAAACATCGGCACGCCCCAGCCGACCTCGTACGACAGATAGCCGTCGGGGCTCGTCCCCAGCGCCTTGACGCCGTAGGTCTCGTAACCGCCGGACGGCCGAAACGCGGGCGAGAACCCCCAATACCCGTATTCCATCTCGCGCATCCCGTGATGGATCTGCGCCTGGACGTACAACGGATGGTTGACCCCCCAGCTTTGCGGCGCCCAGGTTTCCTCGGGGACGAACAGCGAGACCATCAGGGCCTCGAACATGCTTCCCCCCCAGCTCGGGACGATCCGAGTCCCCTCGTAGACGTACGCCCCTTCGAACACGGGGACGCCCAGGTGCTCGCGGCGATCGCCGGTCGGCGTCTGGTACTGCGGCCCCACCTCGGTGGGCAGGGTCCGATACATCCGATAATACTGTTCGGGCGGAAGCTGCCCCCGCGCGATCGCCACGTAGCTGGCGATCCGGGCCTCGGTGTTGAGCATCCCGTAATGGCCGAAGAACGCCTGCTCGTCCACCCAGTAACCGACCCGCAGCAGCCCCGGACGCTGGACCGGACGCTCCGGGTCGTACGAGTCGTAGAAGAAACCGAAGTCCATGGCTTCCAGCAGCTTGGCGGCCGCCGGACCGACCTCGGGCTGGGTGTTCATCACCATCATGAGGGCGACGGCCATCCAGGCGTTGTCGACGGAGGAGAGCAGGGGCCTGCGGGGCGCGCCGTCCACCGGCGAGACCAGCAGCCGATCGCCGTTTCGAGGGTCGATGTCGTTGACGAAGAAGCCGTGGGGGCGGTTCATCCGCTCCAGCGTGGCCATGGTCCGCGCCAGGCGGTCGCGGGCCTCGTCGTGGGGGATGATCTCGAGTCGCTCGACGGCCAGGACGCTCCAGATGTACGCCGCGATGTTCGTCGGCGTGGTCTCCAGCACGGGGGCTTCCCAGCCGTTCCCCTTCCGGTGAATCCGGTCGGAGGGGAGGCCGCTGGGCAGGGTGAGCCGGTCCATCGATCGCCAGGCGTCTTCGGCGTATCGCCTCAGCACCGCCCGGTCGGCGGGGCCGAAGCGCGGGGCGGCCTGCCGGCTGTGGACGGGGGACGACCCGAACAGGCCGGCGACCATTCCCAGCAGACCCACGGCGACGCACCGCGAAACAGGCGATCGAGCCATCGCACCACCTCTTTGCGAAGAGAATGGGGGCAGGCGCGAGGAATCCGCGGCGATTCCCCGCGAACTCGTTCCCTCAACCCGGAAACGGAATAGCCCACACCAACTTATTCTATTCCGCGGGGAGTTTTGTGACCATGTTTCGCATCATTTCATGCATTGAGTGATGCGCGGAGCCTGGGGGGGACGACCGAGTTCACGGATGCCTGGTGCCTCATGGCGCGCCGGGGTAGATTCAAGGGAAGCGGTTGTGAACTCGCGATGGGAACAAACCAGCGGATCGCCGGTGATCGCGACCGCGGCCGTTCCGGTTAGGCAGGCTCGCACGCCCGCCACGAGGTTTCATCGTCCAGCGGCGTCCGGGATCTTGAAGAATAGGAGAAGCGGATGACGGATCTTCTAATTCCCGCCACGGTGATCGGCAGTTGGTCGTTCCCCGGCTGGTACGAGAAATTCGTCGGCGACGTCAAGGAGCGGCCCGACCTTTACGGCCCCGTCGACCGCGAGGAGGCGGTGCGCGACGCCATCCGCCTGGCGATCGACGACCAGCGCCGGGCGGGGCTCGACCGGATCAGCGACGGCGAGATGCAACGGGTCGATTTCAATCTGGGCTTCTACGAGTATCTCGGCGGTCTGGAGCCGTTGCGGAAGGCGCGCCACTGGGGAGCGCCGGCCCACGACCAGCGCGACCGCTACCGCTGCGTGGCCCCCCTGACCGCTCCGGAGGGGTTGGGGACGACGACCGAGTACCATCGGCTCCGCGAGTACACGACCGATCCGGTGAAAGTGCCGGTGCCGGGGCCGTTCACGCTGGCCGGATGTATCGACGGAGGCGAGGTTTACGCGGATCGGTCGGCCACGGCCGAGGCCCTGATCCCGATCGTCGCGGCCGAGCTGAAGGCGCTCGAGGCCGCCGGGGTCGACTTCATCCAGCTTGACGAGCCCAGCTTCGCCTGTCATCCCGACGCGCCGGACGACTTTCTCGACGTGATCGCGCGCACGGTCTCGGGGGTGAAGGCGTACGTCAGCATGCACATGTGCTTCGGCAACTACCGGGCGCGGGCGGTGGGGCATCGCACCTACCGGCCGTTGTTTCCGCACATCGGCCGGGCCGGGGTGTCGCAGCTCGCGCTCGAATTCGCCAGCCGCGAGATGGCGGAACTCGAATTGCTGGCCGAGCTTCCCGACACGATGGACGTGGCGGTCGGCCTGGTGGACGTCAAGAACACCTGGATCGAGCCGCCGGGGTTGGTGGCGGAGCGGCTGCGGGCCGTCCTCCGGCACGTCGCGCCCGAGCGGGTGTCGATCACGCCCGACTGCGGATTCTCGCAGACGGCCCGGCACGTCGCGGTGGCGAAGGCCAGATCGTTGGCGGAAGGCGCGGCGATCGTTCGACGCGAGCTGGGCCGTTCGTGAGCACATCCGAGCCTCGTGGATCGGACCACTCACCACGGAAGACGCGGGGGGAAAGAGAGATCGAGATGAACTCACCACGGAGGACGCGGGGGACACGGAGAAAAGAGAGAAGAAAGCGGTGGGAAGAGAGCGGAGAGGGGGAAAATCAAAAAAACTTGATCGGCCCCTGTGTTCGATTCCCACGCTTCATTCCTCTCCCTCCTCCGTGTCCCCCGCGTCCTCCGTGGTGAAATCTTCTTCCGATAAACGAGCCGATGGTTCCTGAATCTTCTCCTCTGGATTGGTTGCGGCCAGCGGCCGCGCGGCGTCCCCCGTGGTGAATCCCCTCGGCGGCCGAGAGGGGCGCGCTGGTCGTATTAAGGAGAGAGTGCCGACATGATCGAACCTGTTCTCAGCGGCCCAGGCCTGGCGCGCGAGATCGCCGAGACCATGGTTCCGCCCGGCGGTCTGGCCGTTTGGTGGCTGGGGCAGAGCGGCTATGTGCTCAAATCGCGGTTCGGCCTGCTGGGAGTCGATCTCTACCTCTCCGAGCACCTGACCCGGAAGTACGAGGCGACCGACCGGCCGCACGTCCGGATGACCCGGTCGGCGATCCGGGGCGATCAACTGCGCGGGCTCGACTTGCTCCTCGCCAGCCACCGCCATTCGGACCATCTCGACCCCGGCTCGGCTTCGGACTTGCTCGAAGCCTCGCCGGGGGGGGTGCTGCTATTGCCCGAGGCGATCCGGGGGTACGCTCTCGATCTGGGCCTGCCCGACGACCGGCTCGTCGGGGTCGACGTCGGCCCGACCTTCGAGCGCGCCGGGTTTCGGGTCCGAGCGATCGCCTCGGCCCATGAGGGTTTCGACCGCGACGGGTCCGGCCGGCATCCGTACCTCGGCTTCATCATCGAGGTCGACGGCTTGCGGCTTTATCATAGCGGCGACACGATGTTGTACGACGGGCTGGCCGAGGCGCTCGGGGGGGATCGGTTCGACGCGCTGTTCCTGCCGATCAACGGTCGCGACCCGGCGCGGGGCGTTCCGGGCAACATGTCGGCGGCCGACGCCGTCGATCTGTCCCTGATGGTCCTCCCGAGGTTCGTGGTTCCTCATCATTACGATATGTTCACCTTTAACACAGTTCCGGTCGGACTCTTCGAGGCCGAGGCGGGTCGGCTGCCGGCCGGGACCAGTCCGCTCGTCTTGCAGTGCGGCGAGCGCTGGGAGCTACGTCCTTGAGCATCACGATCGGGATCGACGTCGGCACGTCCGGAACCAAGACGATCGCCATCGACGAGCGCGGCGCGATACTCGCGTCGGCGACCTCCGAGTACCCGTGCTCGCACCCCAGGCCGGGCTGGTCCGAGCAGGACCCCGAACTCTGGTGGCGCGCGACGCGGGAGACGCTCCGAGCCGTCCTCGCCTCGGGGGCGTTCGCCCCCGCCGACGTCGCCGGCGTCGGGCTCAGCGGGCAGATGCACGGCTCGGTGTTCCTCGACGCCTCGGGCGAGGTCGTCCGCCCCGCGCTGCTCTGGAACGATCAGCGGACCGTCGCGCAATGCGAAGAGATC
>CALCIC010000226.1 GCA_937907405.1 uncultured Isosphaeraceae bacterium
CTCAAACACTGTCAAGCTAGCCCCTTACGATTTGGGACGATCCCGCTTCGTTCGCTGACGAACTCGCGTCCACGATGGCTCGCGTCGTCGAGGATCGCGCCCCGGCCCGATCGCCGTCCCCTTCGCGGTCAGGACGCCCACCCGGCGGGATTGGGTTTGTTCGCGCTGATTTTTCGGCCCCGATTCACCCCGAGTTCCCGCCGCTCGGATCAGCCTGCCTTCGTATTGAGAAAGAGCCGGAGCGGCGCAAGCGCACCCCACCTTGCCTAGTTTACGACCCGGATTCCGGCGTGGGAGGAAAAATCGCCAGGAGCATCCGCTGGCTGTACGAATAACCGGAACGGCCGATGAGGTGGTCCGGAGAGCCCCGAGGAGCGATCGAAGAACCCTCGCTCGCGCGTTTTCGAAATGTTGCGCTGATTGGCAGAGGCTGACGCGAGCATCCCTTCTCCCCCCGGGAGCGGGGGGCACCCCACTTTGCGGGGTCGGGCCGGGACGGCCGGATGAGGGTCGTGGGGCTTCGGGATCGGTCTCGCGAGAATCCGAATCCGTGATGAATCCGACGACCCTCATCCTCCCTTCGGGCACCTTCTCCCGAGGGGAGAAGGGAATTCGGCCCTTGCTTCGTATGTGATCCGAACGCGAACGGCGCAACATCAAAACTCGCGCGCCGGGCGTCGACCGTTCGCCCACGTGGAGTGCGGGAGTCGGTCAATTTCCGGTTTCGTAGACGATCGCCTCGGGCCGCGCCGAATCGCCTGAAACGTGGTCGGGGAGGCGTCGGACGTGGGCGCCGAGCTTGTCGGTGAAGTAGAGCCGCGACTCGGAAGGAGCGCGGGCGTCGCCGTCGGCCCAGAGGGCGTAGAAGTCGGGGTGGGCGTTCACGGGGCGGCGGGCGTAGGAGTGGTTCCGCCTGGGGTCGTGGGTGAGCCGCTTGACCCTCGTCCAGGTCGCCCCCTGGTCGGCGCTGGTCCACATGACCATGTCGCCACCGGTCCCGAACGGCTGCGCGCCGGGGTCGGTCGGGGCGATCACCCGCCAGAGGCCGTCCGGTTCGATGTACAGCGAGCCGTGGTCGTAGTTGTGGTCGGAGGTCGTGAACGGCCGGAAGACCCATTCCGCGCCGGTCCACCGCGCGGTGCTCCATTCGTGGGGGCCGTTCCGGGGGCCGGGTTCGTGCCCCTTGCTCGTGAGGAACATCACCACCGGGCGGCCGTCGGCGTCGAAGTTGAGGTCCTTCAAATAGACGAGCTTCTTCTCGGCCTGGAAGTCGCGCACGAGGGCGGGATTGTCGGGCTGTAAGAGCGGCAGCTTGACCGGGGCGCCGGCGGCGGTGGTCCAGGTGGCGCCGAAGTCGCGGGTCTGGAGGTAATACAGGTTCGTCCGGGCGTCGAGGCCCAGCGGTTTGGGGTGGAAGTCGAAGGCTGAGGCGACCGTCCCGCCGCGTCCCCAGGTGATCTGGTAGTCCCCCATGTCGATCTTGACCATGGGGAGGGGCTCGGACCACGTCCTACCGTCGGGGCTGGTCATGAACCGCAGCGCCCGGCCCGAGGCGTACTTCGTGTGCGGGAACAGGAACCCGCGCCCGGGGACGACCCAGGGGTCGCCGTAGGAGAAGTTGGATTCCAGGACCCGCTCGAAGGCGTCGATCGACCGGGGCTCGACGCTCCGGTGGATGAACGACGGCCGGGCCGTGCCGTGGGAGTTCGAGAAGATCCAGAGACGGCCCGATTCGTCGATCTGAAGAGTCGGGTTGTCGTGCGCGTCGTTCGTCTGCTTGTCGAGCAGGATCGCCGGCTTCGGGACCGCGCCGGTCGCGTGGTCGTAGTACGAGACCATGTGGAGGATCGACTTCCGCGCCGGGTCGGCGCCGCCATAGACGAAGAACGTCTTGTTGGAGGTCTTGTCGTAAACCGCGAACGGCGCGTGCTGCTGCGGATACGTCGCCATCCCGCCGCTGTACTTGTACTTGTATTCATCATTGGTTTTGCCGATGGAATACCAGCAGCCGACGTAGCCTTCGGCCCGGGTCAGGGGTTGCGGCTCGGCGGCCGACGCCGCCGCGGCGATTCCAATGACGACGGCGGAAAGGGAGGCGACGATTCGGAAACGAGGGCTCATGGGGTTTCGCAAGGGTTCAGCCTCTCCTCTCATGGTGTAGCCGGCGTGGTGAGTCAGAGCTGATTCCCATGATAGCCGACTGATGGACGGCGCGGGTTCGTCGGGTGGCGCGGGTTCGGCGCAGCCGACCCCGTGGATGCGAGCCGGAGCCTCCTCACACTGGGTCGGCTGCGCCGAACCCGTGCCACTCCGACGTTCGGCTACCCTTGAAGCGTTGGACGAGCGTCAGGTCGCCAGCCCGACGGGAGATAGGGATATTTGCCGATGTGATGATTCGTTCTCGCTCAACTCCGCTCGAAGACCGACTCTCTCGGCGGCTGGTAGTGGACGGCCAGGTGGGGGGTGTCGAGGGGCTCGTGGGCCTTGAGTTTGGACTCCAGGCAGCTTTCGAGGACGCCGCTTACGAGCATGGTGCGTTCCACGGGGTAGTCGGCGCGGCCGGTCAGGAACATGGTCGCGACGTGGTTCATCAGGCAGGCGGAGTAGGCGACGTTGGGATTGGGGGGGAGCAGGAACTGCATCGACAGGAGGTCGGGGAGGCCCTTCACCTTCACGGCGAGGTTGTAGTCGGCAAGTACGCCGTCGAGCATCAGGAGCGTGGCCTTCACGCCGTCGGCGTAGTCGATGAAGTAGGCGGCGGGGTGGGAGGCGATCCGCTTGATCTCGTCCCCCTCGGCGAGGTTCTGGGGGCGGCCGTCCCGGATCGTCAGGCCCTTGAGCGAGTCGGACCGCGAGAGCGCGGCTTCGAGCAGCTTGCGCGACCATCGGCCCTCGTCGGCCGCGCGCCAGACGGCGTCCCCCTCGATCAACTGGACGCGCTTGACGCCCGTTTCACCCCCCTTGCGGCGTTCGAGGACGCACTGCATCGCCTCGAGCGCGTGGAAGTCCATCGGGTCGGAGCCGCCGACGCCGACCATGAGCGCGTCCTCGACCTCGGCGTCCATCGGCAGGTCGACGCTGGGCAGCCGCCAGGTCACCGGCAGCGACGAGCCGGCCAGGAACGGGAAGCCGAGCCGCCGCGCGGTCGAGACCATCGTCTTCGCCTTGTCGAAGCTGTACGACAGGTGCTTGTCGTTGAAGACGGGCGCCGCGCGGCCGTCGGCTTCGAAGACGTCGGCGATCTGGCGGAAGAACTCGTACCGGGGGTAAAGGATCTGGCCCTTGTCGTTGCGCGGGTAGTCGCCGTGCTCGCCGATCACGAGGACGCCGTCGACGGCGAGCTTGTCGCCGCCGCAACGGAGCGCCTCGGCGATCGTCGGATAGACCTTGAAGCCGAAGCTCCTGGCGCGGTCGGCGCTCTGGTCGTCCCTGGGCTTCTGGTCGACGTAGAGCGCGACGACGTCGATCGGCGGCCTCCGCCATTCGCCCTCGTGGGGGTAGCCGACGAGGAAGCGGTCGCCCATGTGCTGGGCGTGCGAGAGGTACTTCCAGACGGTGGTGACGATGGCGATCTTCTTGCGCGCGCCGGGGGTCGGCGACGACGCGGCCGGCTGGCGGGTGGTTCGGCTTCGCATCGCGTCAGCTCCTCATGAACTGCGAGTCCCGGGGGGGTTGGTAGGTGATCGTGCCGAGCTGGGGCGTGTCGAGCCGCGTTCGGCCGCTGGCGAGCAGGTCGACGGCGGTGCTCAAGATCCCCGACGTCAGCAGCGTCCGCTCGACGGGGTAGGGGGCCTTGCCGGTGACGAACATCGTCTCGCAATGGCGGGCGAGCGGGCTGAAGAAGTTGGGCAACGTCTGCCCCGGGGCGAGGCCGGGGAGGTTCATCTGGGTCGACAGGATCGGGCCTTCCCCTTCGAGCCGGAGCGCGACGGTGAAGTCGTTGACCAGGCCGTTCATCATGAAGAGGCTGCCGATCGTGCCGTCGTTATACGTGATCCGGTAGAGGATCGGATCGCGGACGAGCGTCGGCAACTGGTTGGCGTCGGGGAAGGCGTTGCCGTAGCCGGGCAGGGGGGAGGTAAGCCGGAAGCTCCGGCAGAGGCAGGCGTCGAACAGCGCGCGGGTCGGGGGCTTCGAGCCGTCGGAGTTCTCGGCGAGGGCCTTCCACACCGGGTCGCCCCGGAACGCCTCGACGGCCGAGACGCCGGTCTCGCCCCCCTTGCGGCGCTCGATCATGCACTGAAGCGCTTCGAGCCCGTGGAAATCGTAGCTGTCGACCCCGCCGTAGCCGACGCAGACCCCTTCCTCGACCTTCGCGTCAAACGGCGTCTCGATCGCGGGAATCCGCCAGGTCACCGGCAGCGACGAGCCGGCCAGGAACGGGAAGGCCAACTCGCGGGCCTGATCGACCATCGACCGGGCCCATTCCCAGTTCCACGACAGGTGCTTGTCGTTGAACACCGGCGCCGTCTTGCCGGTCTTGCGGAACACCTCCACGACCGCCTGGAAGAACGGGTATCGCGGATACAGATGCTGCCCCTTGGCGTTGCGCGGGTACTTGCCGTGCTCGCCGATCAGCACCACGCCGTCGACCGCCAGCGAATCGGTCCCGCGCATCAGCGCTTCGGCGATCGTCGGATAAAGCTTCAACTGCGGGTGCCGCGCCAGCCGGTCGTCGGTCAGGTCGCCGGTCGGCCGCTGGTCGACGTACAACGACACGACGTCGACC
>CALCIC010000227.1 GCA_937907405.1 uncultured Isosphaeraceae bacterium
GCCGCGGCCCCCGCGGCGAGCCCGTCCCAGCCCGGGTAGACCTCGTCGAGCGACACGAGCGTCGCGCCGGTGAGCGCGGCGAGGCGCCGAGCGAGCACCGTCTTGCCGGCGCCCGAGCGGCCGTCGATCAGCAGCACCCACGGGTGAGGGCCGGATGCCAGGCGAGCCGCGAGCGGCGCGGGATCGAACTCGGAGGCGTGCGCCGCATCCGGGCGCTGCCCCGCATCCGGGCGCTGCGCCGCGCTCACAGCACCCACCGCCAGCTGCCGAGCAGCACCGCGGCGGCGACTGCGACTGCGACGACTCCCCCGCCGACGATCATGAACAGCACGTCGCGGGCTCGCAGCACCGAGCGCCGCGCCCAGCTGCGGGACGTCGTACCGCCGAATCCGCGCGCCTCCATGGCGGTCGCGTCGAACCCGTATCGGTCGGAAGACTCGACGGTCGCCCGACCGCCGCTGCTTCGGGCGGCGGCTTCGCGAATCGACGCGAACAACGCGACGTGCTCGGGAAGAATCGGCCGGGTCGAATCGCCGTTGAGGACGCCGATGAAGTCTTCACGACAGACGGGATTCTTCCAGCCGCCGCCGCAGAGGGCGAAATGGCCGGGGGCCTGAAGCCCCGGCGGCAGCAGGCTCAACGTGTGCGCGACGACGTAGGCGGCGAAATACTCGGCCGTTCGTAACCGATCCTCGAAGGACAGGACCGCGTCCCCCACGGGTTCGGCGCCCGCGAGTTCGGGGAGTACGGCGTACCAGGCCGGATCGGAGCTTTTGGGCGGCGGCTTGTCGAGGAAGCCGTCCCCCTCTTCGGTCCGAACCGCCCGATGAAACAGCGCGCTCAGCAGATCCAGGTTGATCGCGCCCCGCCTGCCGACGTCGCCGTTCCGGTCGCAGGAAACGCCGCGCTCGGTCTGCATCAGCTTGTCGGGGAAATGATTGAAGGGGCCGGCGTCCCAGCCGACGACGACGACCTCGCCAGTGGTTGCGTCGTGCGAGACGACGCTGATATTGGACGTGTTGCCGCCGTTCACGAAGGCCAGGGGGAACCGCCCGAGCGCGCGAACTTGCATGGCGAGGTGGCGGTGATGCATGGGGGCCAGGGGGGCTCCCTCGCCTCCCAGCATCAGGTCGTCGGAGCGGAAGTCGCTCACGACCGTGAGGCCGGTCAGGTCTGCCAGCGTCTGGGCGTTGCCGATCTGGACGGTATACGTGGCCCCTCCTCGCTTCGACGCGATCGAGGGGGGGCAATGCGCGCACGTCTGGCCGTGCGAGCCGATGAGGTCGATCCGATCGAGGTCATGCCGCGAGGCGAGCGAAACGTCGGCCTTCGCCTTGGCGATCAGTTCACGGACGGCCTTCGCGACGAACTCGGTGTAGGCCCGTTCGATCGAGAAGAACGCGCCGGGCTCGGCGGCCTTCGCCATGTCGCCGTTCGCCTCGTTGACCCAGGCGCGGACTTCCCTCAGCGACCGGCCGAGTCGGTCCGGCATCGGCTCGGCGTGCGCGCACAGATCCTCGATCGAGCCGTCGACGGTGAATCGACTCAGCACGAGGTCCGCCCCGTCCAGCGAGTTTCCGGTCATGACGCCGATGGCGAGGAGGTGTTCATCACCGTACTCTTCTGGCATGATCTCCACCTGTGCTCGACTTCCACGGATGGTTCGGCAGGGCGAGGCTCCCGCCGTGCCACCCGACGCGCAATAAAATCGAGATGAAAGCAAAGGCGAGTCAAGGCCGACTTTTCATCAGTCCAGCCTCGACCTCCGAGGCATCCATCAGCGGAATTCAATCCTTGACCTCGGGGAGAGTCCCCGGCTCCGCCTCGGGGAGTTTGGCGGGGACGACCTGGAACTTGACGGACTCGGTGGTGGTGACGGTCACGGGCTTGACGGTGACGTCCCTGAGGATCACGTCGTATTCGTAATCGCCGGGGGGCAGCCCCTTCAGCGAGAACGAGTTGCGGAAGTAGATCTCGTCGGGCGGGACGTCGCTCTTGGCTTCGTAGTTCAGCAGTTTCTCCTTCCGCAGCAGCACCCGCTTCTGGCCGAGCCGACGGATTTGACCATCCTGCACGAACCGCGCGACGTAGACGTCGCCGAGATGAACGACCTTGAAGCCCTTCGGGCGGTAATAGACCAGGAGCTTCTCGTCGCTGGTCAGTTTCGCGTCGGGGTGCTTCTCGTATTCCTCGTAGCCGTCGATCGATGAGCAGACCACCGGGTTGACGATGCGGAGCCCGGCGGCCTTCTTCGCCTTGGGCTTGGGGGCGAACGTCTCAGGGAGAGGGCCGACGCTCGCTTCTTGAGCGAGGAGCGGACCCGGCGGGAAGGCGGCTCCGGCCGCGACGAGGAGGAAACCGAACAGACGCAAACGGCGCGGTGCGTGTCTCATGTTTGAGACGCTCGACTTAAAGAAGGAGGATGCGAGGCGACGACGAGCCGATGAATCTCAAGCTACCTGACGCGAGGAAGCGGCGTCAATTCGCGCGCCCTCCGGACCGACTTGAAACCGAGCGAGACTACGAAACATGCGCGATTTGAATGGATAAAGCGAGTGTGAGAAGGTGCGCTGTCTCGGAAAGCCGGATGAGACGTAAGAAGGGCGCGGCGGGGAGATAGGAAGAAGCGGAGAAAGGGGAAGACCGCGGGGTGGAAGCAAACCGATGAAAAAAGCGGCGACCCCGGTTTAGGGCCGCCGCTTTGCGCAGGGACGCGTTTTCAATGCCTTTTCGCTTATCGAATTCGAGTTCAGGCTTTCGCACGGTTCCGGGACCGGACGCGCCAGGCGACTCCGCCGGCCATGATCGCCCAGGCCAGGACCGTCGTCGGCTCGGGGATGGTTTGCGGGACCAGGTTGGGGATGGGATACACGTAGTGGGTCTCGCCAGCGACGCCGTCGAGCCCCGAGCCGGCGTACAACTGGATCCAGAAGCCCTTCTCGGGGTCGATGACCTTGCTGAAGTTGCTGATTCCGAACTCGAGCTGCGGATGCGAAGGCGAGGGGTCGTAGGCAATGTTGCCGCCGAGGCTGCCGGGTCCGGTTCCGATCAGGCTTTTGCCGAACATGTAGCCCAGGCCGGCATCCGCTCGGCTGGCGTCGACCGTCGAGACGTTGAATCCGTTGATGCCCGGGCCGTTCTGCGTCTTGTCGGCCGGGACGCCGGCAATGATCACCGGAGCGCCGGGCTGTTTGCTGTTGCTGGGGTTGAGCGACGAGAACAGGACCGCGAACGACTTGTCGCTGTTGGGGTCGCCGTATCCGAGATGGGACGGGTCGTAGGACGTGGGCGTGCCGGACGGGTCGCCGTTGGCCTGGCCGAACGGGGCCAGCCCCTTGCTCCCGGCCCAGTTGTTGATTCCGACGTACAGGGTGTCGTTCGTCGTGTCGTAATTGAAGCGGACGTCCTTGACGCTCCAACCGGAGACCCAACCGTTGGAGGTGATCCAGGGGGACTGGCCGATGTCGGTGGGGTTGTTGGACACCTCAAAAACATGGGTGTCCTGATTAGAGCTGTCGAAATCGGCTTCGACGTTGCCAGTGAGGCTTTTAATGCCATTGGCGTGGCTCGTGGAGGAACCCATGCCGATCAGCACCCCGAGTGCGAGGCTCCACGGGCCAAAGCGACGGAAAACCATGACGAGACTCCTTCCACGTATGGTCAATTCGTCCCGCGGAGGCCGAGTTGGGCGTGACGCGGAATTGCGCCAGCCGGGACGAGCAGTTCCAAGGCGTTCAAGCGACCCCGGGCGCGTCGAGCAAACCATTGCTCTCCCCGGCGGCCGAGATGACGGATCGATTCGATGCTAGCTAGCTGACCGCCGCCCCGAATGCTCCCCGGCCTCACCAGGGAACGCTCGGGATCGGCTCACCACGATCTCCCCCTCAGGGGAGAGGACTCCCCCACGAAAGGACGATGGCGCGATGTCGCTATTCGCAAGACTGCTGCAAGCTGTTGGCTCGTGGCGCCGCCGTCGCGGCAGCCTGAGGACCGTCCGCAACGCCGGCGTCGCCATGGAACAGCTTGATCATCGGCAGATGTTGAGCGTTACCTTCACGGGAAACGTTCCAATCGATTTCCCTGCTACACAAAATCCAGGCGTCGTAATCCTGCCAGACAATCCGAGCGTCCAGCACCCGGTCATCGGGAATGCGGCGCTCCAAGCGCTGGTCAAGGTGTCGGGGTTCGACATCAACGGTCTGCGGGTCTCCTACTCACCGGACAACAACGGCACGCTGAGCGTCGGCATCGAGCAGCCGTTGAGTCAGAACCAGCCTGGCGTGGTGATCGCCGGCGACTCAGACAATAACGGAAACTCCGGGACCGTCAACCCAGATGTCACGGCTTTGGGGCTGGGGGTGCAAGACCCCGCGAATTTCGGCGGCACCGAGTACATGGGGATCTATCTCGACTTCCTCGGGACGGGCACCGCGCAGATCGTCGCGGGCTTCCCCCAGACCCCGCCGCCGGGCGTCAGCGCCAAGGTTTTCCAGGTCGCCACGGCCAGCCAGGCGGGGCCTAACGTCGCGCCGACGTTCGTGACGCCGCTGCCGCAGTTCCAGGGGAACATTTACACCCAGAACGATCCGGCCCATCCCAGCATGGAGCTGTCGATCATCAACTTCGATACGCTTTATCAGTCGATCACCGGCTCGCCGATCGCGCCGACGGCGGTGTTCAACGTGGGCGCCTTCGCGGGGTCGAGCGTCGACGGGCCGATCAGC
>CALCIC010000228.1 GCA_937907405.1 uncultured Isosphaeraceae bacterium
TGGCGGACCTTCTTCGAGCCCGGCGACGTGGTGGGGATCAAGGTCGTCCCCAACGCTTACCCGCACGCGCACTCGTCGTTCGAGCTGGTCCTGGAGACGATCGAGGGGTTGAAGGCCGCGGGGGTGAAGCCCGGCGACGTCTTCGTCTACGACCGCTACCGCCAGGAGATGCTGGCGGCCGGCTACGACAAGATCATCCCCGCCGGCGTGCGTTGGGGCGGCCTGACGGCCGACGGCGGCGACCAGCTTACGATGGACTTCGACGGCTTCCGCGACGACCCGACCGCCGGCTACGACCGCGACGCCTACGTGTGGGTGGACCTGGTCCACTACGGCGACGACCCCAGGGACGACCGCCGCTATCGGTCGCATCTGGGGAAACTCTTGACGAAGGTCGTCAACAAGGTCGTGGCGATCCCGGTCCTCAAGGACCACGCGTCGGCGGGGGTGACCGGGGCGCTCAAGAACATGAGCCACGGCTCGGTCAACAACGTCTGGCGGTCGCACGTCAACACGTTCACCAACGTCTGCAACCAGTTCATCCCCCAGGTCGCCAGCCATCCGCTGATCCGCTCGAAGTTCGTCCTCCAGATCATGGACGGCATTCGAGGGGTCTACCAAGGGGGCCCGTTCGCGCACGAGGACGGCAAGTGGACCTGGGAGCACAACGCCCTTCTCTTCGCCACCGACCCGGTCGCGCTCGACCACATTGAGTGGGGGATCGTCGACGCCAAGCGGGTGCTCGAGAAGCTGCCGCCGGTCGCCGCGTCGGGCAAGACGGCCCTCGACCCGCTGGGGACCGAGGGCTTCGACGTCCGCCAGCCGCAGCACGTCGCGCTGGCCGCCGCGCTGGGGATGGGCGAGTTCGAGCTCAAGTCGTCCCCCCGAGGGCGTCGGCATATCATCAAGCACGAGGTTGTTAATGTGTAGGCCGGCCCGGGCCCGGGTCGCGCCGCCTCAGCCACGACGGCAGGAGTGTCAGGCCGCCGAGGCCGGCGGTCAGGGCCAGGAAGAGGGGGGACCAGCCCGAGGCGGGAACGACCATGCCGGGGATGAAGACGGCGGTCTCGCCGGCCTTTTTGCTGCTCTGGTGGAAGACCTGGACCGGCCGGAGGGTGCCGTCGGGGAGCTTGTGGTCGCTCTGGTAGACGAGCGAATAGCCGGCGCCGATGCGTTCGGCGATCATCGTGTAGACGGCCTTGAGTTGCTCGGCCCGCTGCGCGGGGTAGTACTGGCCCCGGGTCGTCATCGCCAGGGTCTTGAGGTCGTCGGCGGCGATCGCCTCCTCGGTCCCCAGGCCGAGGGTGTAGATCGGCAGGCCGAGCCGCCGGGCCTCGGCGACGTCGACCGCCAGGTTGGCCTCGCGGCTGGAGGTGTCCTCGCCGTCGGTCAGGGCGATCACGGCTCGGCGGCCTTTCTCGCGGTCGAGCATGTCCAGCGCCTCGGCCACGGCGTCGTAGAACCGGGTCGCTCCGCCAGGTCGAAGGCCGTCGACGGCGGCGCGGACGCGGACGCGGTCGGTCGTGAACGGGCAGATCGTCGCCACGTCCGAGCCGAAGGCGACGACCGCGATCCGCGATCCCTCGGGCGCCCTGTCCAGGAACGTGGCGACCGCCTCCTTGAGCGAGCCCATCCGGTCCTCGGCCCGCATGCTCAGGCTGCGGTCGACGACCAGGACGATCGTGGTCGGGACCGATTCCGAGGTCACCGGGGCCTGGAACTCCAGGATCGGCTGCTCCTTGCCGTCCTCGGCGACCCGGAACTCGTCCTTGCGGGCGTCGCGGATGAACGAGCCGTCGGGACGCTTCAGCTCGAACTGCACGGCGATCCGGGGGAAGTCCTGCTGGCTCGCACCGGTGACGACCACCGTGTTCTCGGCTTCGGGCTGAGCCGGCGGCGGCTCCTGGGCCGCCAGTGTACCCGCGAGCGCGAGGAGGAAGCCCAGGCCAATCAGCGCGCGGCGTCGCCAGGAATCCTTCTCCCATCGGGAGCGGGGGGAACCCCACTTGTGGGGTCGGGCCGAAGGCCGGATGAGGGTCGCCGGAGCGACCACGGATTCGGCTTCTTGCGAGACGGACTCCGAAACCCCACGACCCTCATCCGGCCCTTCGGGCCACCTTCTCCCGACGGGAGAAGGATGCTTGCGTCGGATTATCTTGATTCGTATCACGGCCGGTCCTCCGGTCGAACGCGCTTGCGGGGGGGGGACGCGACCCACGACGCCGCGGCGAGCGCGGCGCCGATCAGTCCCCAGAGGATCATCAGGGTAGGGACGGAGGACGTGGACATGGCGGCCGTCTCGACGCTCCGGATCGCGGCGAAGCCCAGGGCCGAGGCCAGCACGCCGACGACCGCGCCGGCGAACGCCGAGGCCGCGACGTCGAGCAGGCCCCCGCGGCTTCCCAGGACGCCGCCGATCAGAAGGCCGAGGACGCTCGTCACGATCGCCGAGGCCGCCAGGCCGGACGTTCCGGCCTCGGCCGACGGCAGGCCCAGAGGCAGTCGGTCCGAAACCAGGACGAGCAGCCGAAAGCCGACCAGGACCATCGGGAACAGCCAGAGCCGTTGCTCCAGCGGCATCGTCGCCAGCAGCGAATCGGCCGGAACGCTCTCGGGCGTCGCGACGGGGAAGGCGACGGGCCCCGGGCGCTCGACCCGCACCGCGATCCGCAGGGTCCCGCCGTTGCCGGCGATCACGATCGTCCCCAGGTCGGTCGCGCCCGCGCCCTCGGGGACTTCAATCTCCACGCCGACGTCGGTCTCGTCGATCGTCAACATCGGCTTGCCGTTCAGCTCGGGGGACAGTCGCAGCCGGCCGGGCGTCGAGGACTCGATATGAATGGTCGACCGCAGCAGCCGGTAGCCGACGTTGGTGATCCGCAAGGTCTGCCGGACCACGCCCCCCGTCGCGGCGGTCCGGACGACGACCGCCGTCGGATGGACGTCCAGCTCCGGGGCGCTCGATTTGGCGGCGGGGAGTCGGCCCAGCCAGGCGTCCAGGACCTCGTCGGCGGTCTGCCCCGGGTCGGGCCGGGGCGCGAGGTCGGCGCGTTGAATCCGCCGCAGGTGTTCGGTCAGTCGACCCGAGGCCAACTCGTCGCGGACCATGCTCCAGCGGTGCGCGGCCAGCGTGAGGAAGTCGTCCCAGGTCCGGCAGACCGCGCCGCCGGGGAACGTGTAGGGCGCCGTCGGGGGCGCGGCGTTCGAGGGCTTCGGCCGGGGAGGCTCGGGGGGATACGCGACTGGGACGGCGGCTTCCGTCTCGCGGGCCACCCGGAGCTGAACGCCGCCGACCTGGATCACGTCGCCGGGTTGGAGCGCGCGGTCCTGGCCGTTCAGCAGGCGCTGGCGGTTGACGAAGGTTCCCCCGGGGCTTTCAAGGTCGCGGACGACGAGGCTTTCGGCGGTCGCGACGAGCACCGCCTGGCGGCCCGACATCTGACGCGGCGAGGCGCCCTCCTGGTCGGAAAGATCAACATGCGATTGAGGAGCGGGCTCGTTGCCGATGGTCGTCTCGCCCGCGCCCAGCGCGTACCGCCGGCCCACTTCGCGTCCGCGAACGATTTCCAACGCCCAGGTTTTCCGAGTCGTGGTGGTCGCCATGTCGCCTTATCGCCGTCGGAAGATCAGGGAGGTTCGGCCCAGCTCGATTCGGTCGCCGTCGTTGAGGACGCGGTCGGAGGAGCAGACGGCGCCGTTGACCCTGGTGGCGCCCGATTCGGCCAGGTTCCGCAGGACGTACCCCCGCGCGTCGCGGTCGATCTCGGCGTGCCGGCGCTCGACGGCGGCGTCGCCGAAGATTCCGACCTCGGCCCGTTCGTCGAGCCCCAACCGGCATTTCGGATGATCCAGCAGGTAGATCCGCCCCTCTTGCCGGCCGCTGGCGATCTGCACCCAGGCCCGCCGCAGCGCCTGCTCGACCAGGGCCAGGCAGAGGCCGAGGCCGCCGCCGAGGATCACGATTCCCAACGCCTGGCTAAGGTCGTAGCGGTTGCCGAGGGAGACCCGCAGGGCCTCGAAGCAGAGGCCGCCGACGAAGCCCCCCAGGCCGCCGCCGATCAGGCCGAAGGTCAGGCGCTGCCAGGAACGATCGGCGAGCCCCTGCCCCAGTCCGATCCCCAGGCCGAGCACCCCCCACGACGCGGCGCGGCCGAGCAACCCGCCTTGCAAGGCGCCGATGACGGTCTCGCCCAGCACCAGGCCGACCGCGCCGCCGAGGGCCGAGGCGGGCGTCCCCCAGGCGACGGCCCGCGCCAGCTTCCGCCAGGCGCCGTCGCGCCACGGCCCCCAGGCGTTGAGGAAGAACCCGATCGCGCCGCCGATGATCGCGCCGGCCAGGGCGTCGCGGACGTACACCGAGTCGGCCCGCACCAGCTCGACGTACAGATAGAGGCCGAAGACCGCGCCCAGCGCGCCCGCCAGGGCCAGGTCGTACGCCTGCCGCAGGCTCGCCCAGCTTCGCCGCGCGTGGGGTGGAGAGGCGGGGGGATCGATCGGCTTCGTGGTGGTCGTCGTCGTGCTCATGGTTGGTTCATCACCCGGAGCGACCGGCCTCCCTCGGCGATGACCCGGGCGATGTGGCCGAAGGTCTGGACCAGTTCGCCCCCGCCCCCCTTGACGAAGATCGAGGCCGCCTCGCTGCTGGCCAGCCGGCTGAGGTACGCGCGGTCGGCCGCGCCGGTGCCGATCGCCACGACGTCGATCCCCTGCCTCTTCGCCCCTTCCGCC
>CALCIC010000229.1 GCA_937907405.1 uncultured Isosphaeraceae bacterium
GCCCCGAGGCGATGGACCGGAAGGCCGGATCGCGGGCCTGATCCGCGAACTCGACCAGGTCGCCGTCCGCCAGTGGGGCCAGCCGGGGGCCGTCGTCCTGGGCGAGTCGCCGATCGTCAAGAAGCTGATCGCCGAGGGGGACGCCGCCGTTCAGCCGCTGATTCAGGCCTTCCGATCCGACGACCGCTTGACCCGCTCGGTCGGGTTCGGCCGCGATTTCCACCGGGGGCGGACGATCCTGCGGGTCGATCAGGCGGTGTACGCCGCGCTCACGGGAATCCTCAAGACCACGAATTTCGGTCCGGCGCCGGCGGACGAACCCGACGGCCGACTGCCGAGCCGCAAGGAGCTCGCCGATCGAATCCAGGCGTACTGGGACAAGAATCGATCGATCCCGCTGGTCGACCGGTGGTATCGAACCCTGGCCGACGACGAGGCGGGGAGCGCGGCCTGGCTCCAGGCGGCCGCGATGATCACCCAGCCGGAGAACGTGGATTCGATCTTCGGCGCGGGGGCGTTCACCGTGACCACGACGAAGCGGGTCAAGCCGGGCGAGCGGCCCGCGCTCAAGGGGGAGGCGCTGCGGCGGGGGCGCGTCCCGACCGTCGCGGAGCTGATGGCCCGTCGGATCGAGACGATCCGTGGGACGCCCGACGTCAAGCGGTCCGCGGAACAGGACGCCGAGGCGATGGCCAAGATGCTCGCCGCCTGGCGGTCGGCCGCCGGCCCCGACGCGCCGTCGGACTGACCGTCGCGGCGGGATGCGAGGACGGCGGTCCTGGGAAAGCGAAACGCGCTCGATCAGTACATGGCGCTCATGCTGAAGTTGAAGTAACGCAGGGCGTCGCCGGTGGCGTACGAGACGGGGAAGGCCAGGTCGAAGCCGAGCGGCACCGGGCCCATCTGGGGGATCTTGAGCCGCAGGCCGGTGCCGACCGAGACGCGGATCTTGTTGAAGCTGTAGTCCCCCTCGACGGTGCCGAAGTCGGTGAAGAAGACCTGCTGGACGGAGTCGCTGGCGGTCCAGGGGAACTGGTATTCGAGCGACCCGACGGCCATCAGCACGCCGCCGACCGGCACGCCCAGCGCCTTGGGGCTGACGGTGCGGTACTGGAACCCGCGAAGGCTGCCGAAGTTGCCGGCGAAGAACCGCTCGTAGACCGGCGTCGATTGGGTCGAGATCCCGAAGTGGCCCCGGGCGGTGATGAACCGCTTGCCGGTGCCGTCGGGCCGACTGCCGGTCTCGAAGTAGGCCCGGCCCTCGGCGTCGAACTTCGACCAGGTGAAGGTGCCCCAGCCCTGCTCGAACGAGAACTCGGCGTACTGCCCCTTGGTCGCCTGGAACGGGCTGTTGCGGTTGTCGAACCGGAGGCTCGGCCGCAGCGAGACGAGGGTCGAGTCGCCGCTGGCCGCGAGGTACTGCGCGGGCGCCGGCGTCTTGTAGCCGAAGAAGTTGACGTTCTCGGCCCGCAGCGCGACGTCGGCGTAGGTGCTGGTGCCGAACTGCCTCCCCAGCGAGAACCGGCCGCCGCCGCGGCGCTCGTCCCAGTTGGGGTAGAAACGCGAGAAGTAGTAACCGGCCACGCCGGCGCCGATGGGGAGGTCGAACAGGTACGGCTCGCGGAGGCTGACCTGAAACCGGTTGATCAACGTGCCCGGCTGGAGGTCGACGCGGAACTCCTGGCCTCCCCCCCGGAAGGCCGTGCCGTTGAAGATGTCGTTGAACGACCGGGGGACGTTGAAGAGGTCGAAGTTCTTCTCATAGATCGTCACGTTGCCGAACAGCCCCTGAAAGCTGCTGGCCGCCAGTCCGACCATGAACCGCCCGGTGGGCGCCTCTTCAAGCGAGGTCACGATGTCGGCGAACGAGCGGTTCGGGAACGGGTCGTTGCGGTCGGGGCCGACGTCGGTCATGTTCAGTCCGGGGACGCTCGGGAACGTCGCCGGGGGTTCTTCCGCGCCGACCGGGGGGGTCCCGGCCCCCCCTCTTCGCGCGGCCGCCGAGCCGGGCCCCAGGGCCGGACCGGGGACGACGACCGGGGGCGCGGCGTCGGGGGGAGGGCTGAACAGGTTGCTCGAACCGAACGGCGTCAGGCCCGACGGCCCCGGCGCGGCGACGGTCGACGGCGGGCCCAGCGGCGCCAACGGCTCGGGGGCGGGGACCAGCTCGACGTCGGCGTCCCCCCCCTGCATCCGCGTCCCGCTCATCTCGCCCAGCAGCGGGATCATCAGGTCGTTGTACGGCTTGTCCCCCGGCCGCTCGTTGACGATCTTGACCTCGATCGGCTTGCCCAGCTCGGGGTTGATCTGGAAGTAGCCGGTGCCGGCGAGCCGCTTCTTGAAGTTCTCGATTCGATTCTTGTCGAGCGTCTCGCCGGGGAGCAGGCCGGACATCACCGCCTCGCGGCGGATCACCTTGTCCTTGGTGCGCGCGTTGCCGTGGATGATGAAGTCGCCGAGCAGGAACGCCTCCGACTCCTCGATCTTGTAGACGAGGTCGACCACCCCTTGCTCGTTGGTGAACCTCGGCTCGGTGACGATCTGCGTCTTGATGCAACCCAGCTCGAAGTAGCGGGTCAAGAGGATGTTGCGGTCGGACTCGCGGACGGCGTCGAGGAACGGCTTGCCCGAGTGCAGTTGCAGACCCTCGCGGAGCTCCTTGGTCTTGATCTGCTCGTTCCCCTCGAAGATCAGGTCGCGGACCTTGTACTGAGGGCCCTCGGAGATCACGAAGGTCAAGTTGACGTCGCCGATGCTCTTGCCCGGGCGCGTGACCGGGGTGATCGTGACCTCGAAGAAGCCCTGACCCTGGTAGTATTCGATGAGCTTGCGCTTGTCTTCCTCAAGCATGTCGCGGTGGTACTTGCCGCCGAACGAGAAGATGATCGGCTTTCGGCTGGTGATCTTGGTCCAGAGCTGGGCGTCGCTGGCGAAGACGTTCCCCTTGAAGTCGATGCTGGCCAACTTGAACTTGTCCCCCTCGAAGATCTGGATGACGACCTTCGTGTCGCCGCCCTCCCCCCCCTCGATCAACTGGACCTCCGCCAGTTCGTAGCCCTTCTCCTGGTAGAGACGCTGGATCTGGCTGATCGCGAGCCGGGTGCGCGTGGGGTCGGCGCGATTGCCGACCTTCAGGCCGGTGTTCTCCTCGATCTCCTTCTGCGAGACCTTCGACCGGCCGCGCAACTCGACGACGCGGAGGATCGGCATCTCGCTGACCTTGAAGATCAGGATGAACTTGCCGCTCCCGGGAGGCGATTCCTCGTAGAACGGCGAGACGTCCGAGAACCACTTGGTGGCCATCAGGCTCTTGAGGTCGGTCTCGACGAGCTGCTGGTCGAGCGGGTGGTTGACCTTGCTCAGCAGCTTGGCGCGGATCTTCGGGGCCTGGATGCTGGAGTTGCCCTCGATCCGGATCTCGGTGACCGTCCCCTTGGGGAGTTTCGCGCTGGGCTGGGAATAGGCGATGGTCGGCGCGAGGCCCACCAAGGCGGCCGCGACGACCGCGAGCCGTCGGGCCAGCGATCGGGCGACGGCCGCGGAGGCGCGGCGGGCTCGGCTCGTGACCGGGAACGACGTCGGGCATTCGGTTTCGATGGGTTTCTGCTCCACCGGACCCGTCCTTGGCGCCGGAAGGCCTCTGGATTCATTCCATGTCATGAGCGATCGTTCCTGACCCGAACCCCTCAAGAGCCGCCCGACGATTCGCGAGCCGTTCGTCCCTCGACCGTCGCGGCGCGGTGCGGCGGCGGCGGGTCCGGTTCGGCTCGCCCCCTTTCCCGACGTTCCGGGAGGTCGAGGCGGCGATCAGGATTGGCCGATCATCCCAGTCGAAGCGAGGGGGCGACGGCCGCTCCCTCGTGTCTCGAGAAACCTGCGACGTGTTCCACGGGGGCCGTTGAAAAAAGGTCGAACCGCGTCCATCCTGGTCGCGCCCCGAACCGGCCTCCACGCGTCGCCGTGCAAAGACGTGACGAACGAACGAGTTTTTACTCAAGTCCCGCCGCCGACGCAAGACCGGAAGGGACGAAACCGAGGCGAGGAGCGCGCGACATGCTTGCGAGGCCGAGAAGCTTGTCGGTGGGTCGCCAGCGGAGTTCTGGTTTTGAAGGGTCGATTCTTCCGAGCGTCCTTCATCGGTGGTCGTAGTCGGTGAGCGTTCCCGGGGCGAACGAGGCTCGCAGGGAGTTCAGAACCGCGAGGACGTCGATCACCTCTTGCGTGACGGCGCCGGCGACCGGCGGGAGGTAGCCCAGGGCGGCGAAGCCCATCGCGATCAGGCTCAGCCCCATGCCGCCGACGGCGCTTTGGAGAGCGATCGACCGCATCCGCCTTCCGATATGAAGCAGCTCGTCGACCCGCTCCAACGAGCTGTCGAGGATGACCGCTCCGGCGGCCTCGGCGGTCACGTCGCTCCCCTGGCCGAACGCGATCCCCACGGTCGCCGCCGTCAGCGCCGGGGCGTCGTTGATGCCGTCCCCCATGAAGACGGTCGGGGCGCGCCGGGTTTCCGACCGGACGAGGGCGAGCTTCTGCTCGGGGCTTTGATTCGCGTAAACCTCGGTGATCCCGACCTTCCCGGCGAGATAGCTCGCCTCGGACTCGCGGTCGCCCGAAACGAGCAGGATGCGTTCGAAACCATGCCGAGGCTTGAGATGCCGGACGAACGATTTGCCTTCCGCCCGGGGTTCGTCGCGAAACCGGAAAGCGGCCGCGTATTCCCCGTCGATCAGGACGATGCATTCCAATCCGCCGGCGACGGGGGGCAGCGAATCGACGGCATTGGGCGATTGAGCGGCCAGCTTCTTCCGACTGGTCACCTGAATCGTCCGATCGCCGACGACGCCGCGCAGCCCCTCTCCCGGTCGTTCGCCG
>CALCIC010000230.1 GCA_937907405.1 uncultured Isosphaeraceae bacterium
CCGCCGTGCCGACGACCCGGAAGCCGTTGTCGTTCTGGGCGCCGATGGTGATCTGCGACGCCGTGATCGTGGCGATCGCGCCGTTGTTCAGCTCGGCCAGCACCGTGAAATCGTCGTCGAGCATCCGGCCGGGGACGATCGACTTCATCCGGGCCGACAGCTTGACCGCGCGAAGGCCGGCGACGAACCGGACGAACTCATAGGCGTGCGAGCCGATGTCGCCGCCGCATCCCGAGGCCCCGGCCTGGGCGGGATCGGTCCGCCACGACGCCTGCTTGTTCCCCTCGTCCTCCTGGCGCGACGCCAGCCAGCCCTGGGGGTACCAGGCCTCGACCTTGCGGACCTCGCCGATCCGGCCGTCGCGGACGAACTCGCGGGCGAGCATGACCATCGGGTAGCCGGTGTACGTGTGAGCGACGACGAACGGCGTCTCGGCGGCCTGGACGGTCGCGTGCAGCCTGCGGGCCTCGTCGAGGTTCGTGGTCAACGGCTTCTCGCAGAGCACGGCGAACCCCGCCCGCGCGGCGGCCTCGGCGGGCCCGTAGTGGGCGTCGTTGGGGGTGACGATCGTCAGGTAGTCGATCCGCTCGTCGTCCGGCAGCGCGGCCTCGGCGTCGATCAGGCTTCGCCAGTCGATGTAGCCGTGCCGGAAGAACAGCTCGTCGGCCGCCGCGAGCGCCTCGTCGGGCTTGCTCCGGAGCGCCCCGGCGGTCAGCTCGGCCGAGTTGTCCATCAGGGTCGCCCGCCGGTGCGGCGCCCCGAAGAAACTGCTCGGCCCGCCTCCACCGACCATCCCGACCCGCATCTTGCAACGTTTCATCGCAACGACCTTCCCGTGGCGACCTATCGCCCCGCGCGCGGCCCCGGCCCGTCGACCGCGACGCCCCCGTTGAGCCTAGCTTGGCGCCCGGACGGGTCGCAAGAGGAGACTCGCCGCGCGCGACGCTCAGGATTCCATCAGCGACTTGAGGGCGCGAAGGTCGCTTTGCACCCACTCGGCGTCGGTCTCGAACGCCTCATCGCTCACGCCCGGGGTCTGGAAGAGCGTCAGGGTGACCTCGCAGCCGCCCCCGTTGGTTACGATCCGCAGGGGAATCAAGACTTCGACGCCCGAACTCAGGGTGACGACGTGGTCGAGGACGCCGAATTCATTGGGGGGCGAGAACCGAATCCGGATCGGCCCGTCCGGCCCCTCGGCCGTCCAGTCGTCCCCCGCCTTCTCAACCCCCGACGCCAGGCCGGAGGCCCATTTCGGGAAGTTCGTCGGCTCGGCCGCGAAGTCGTAGACCTCGCGCGCGTCGCGATCGATGGAGACGCTGATGAACCTGGCGGGGTACGTCGTCATTGCTTCCTCCTGACGAGCCTTTGCATTCCCTCCGCCGGCTCACGTCCGAACCGGCGGGTTTGCCAGACTAAGGGGGCCGAGCCGATGGATCAAGGGGCGTCGGCGGGTCGCGCGGGCTCCCGGGTTCTTCGGGCGGGAACCGTCGCATTGGCCGCCGGTCGGCCCTTGGATGGACCAGGGACGGAGGCTATATTGGCGTTCATCTTCGCGATGCGGCGGGCGGAATTCATGGGGTTTTCGGGCGCGTCGAGACCGTTGCGACCGCAACGGACGATCGAGGAGCGTTCCGCGCCGATCGTCGTCCAAGGGGTTTAATGAATGCGTGAAATCAACATTGCCATGATCGGCGAAGGCTTCATGGGGCGGACCCATTCCAACGCCTGGTCGCAGGTGAGGAAGTTCTTCAAGCCGACGGTCGAGCCGGTCATGCACACGTCGTTCAGCCGCAACGCCGAGAGTTCGCGGGCGTTCGCCGACCTGTGGGGCTGGAAGAACTCGTCGACCGACTGGCGCGCGACCGTGACGGCGCCCGAGATCGACCTGGTCGACGTCGTGACCCCCAACAACATGCACGCCGAGATCTGCCTGGCGGCCCTCGCGGCGGGCAAGCATATCGCCTGCGAGAAGCCGCTCGCCGGCACCCTCGCCGAGGCCAGGAAGATGGTCGACGCGGCCCGGGCGTCGAAGGCCAGGACGTTCGTCTGGTACAACTACCGCCGCTGCCCGGCCGTCGCCTTCGCCCACCGCCTGGTCAAGCAGGGCGCGCTGGGAGAGATCCGCCACGTCCGCGGGTTCTACCTCCAGGACTGGGCCGACGAGTCGATCCCGCTGATCTGGCGGTTCCAAAAGGAAGGCTCGGGCACCGGCTCGCACGGCGACCTCAACGCCCACGTCGTCGACATGACACGGTTCGTCACCGGCGAGGAGATCACCGAGATCTCGGGCGCGATCGCCGAGACCTTCATCAAGGAGCGGAAGATCGTCTCGGGCGCCACGGCCGGAGGGATCGCCGCGGGGGTCGGCAGCGGCGAGAAGATGGGGCCGGTCACCGTCGACGACGCCGTCCTGTTCCTCGCCCGGTTCTCCGGCGGCGCCGTCGCCAGCTTCGAGGCCGCCCGCCAGGCCACCGGCAACCAGAACCGCAACGGCTTCGAGATCAACGGCTCCAAGGGGGCGATCAAGTTCGACTTCGAACGCATGAACGAACTCCAGTACTTCGACGCCGGTCGCCCCCGCGCCGTCCAGGGCTGGACGACCATCATGTGCACCCACGGCGGCGACCACCCCTACGCCGAGAACTGGTGGCCCGACGCCCACGTCCTGGGCTACGAACACGGCTTCGTCAACCAGGCGTACGACGTCCTTCGCGTCCTCGACGGTCAGGAGCCGATCGTGCCGATCCCCGACTTCGACGACGCCTACCAGACCCAGCGCGTCCTCGAAGCCGCGATGATCTCCGCGGTGGAGCGCCGGCCGGTGGCGCTCCGCGAAGTCCCGTGAATCGACATTGAAATCACACGCGGTGATTACCTCCCTATCCCAGACCTGAAGTGGGCCCCGCCCACCTTGACTAAACTAAGAGGACGAAATCCCATGGGTGCTCCCCACGCCTTGAGCAATCCCCCCAAGGTCGCCCTGATCGGCGGCGGCTTCATCGGCCCGGTCCACGCCGAGGCGCTTCGGCGGATCGGAGTGCAGGTCGCCGGCCTGCTCGACATCTCGCCCGAGAAGGCCAGGCCCCTGGCCGATCGGCTGGGCATTCCCAAGATCTACAACACGCTCGACGAACTGCTCGCCGATCCCGAAGTCGGCGCGGTCCACCTGGCGTCCCCCAACAACATCCACTTCGAGCACGCCAAGAAGGCGCTCCAGGCCGGCAAGCACGTCCTCTGCGAGAAGCCCCTGGCGATCAGCTCCAAGGAGACGGCCGAGCTGGTCAAGCTGGCGGCGTCCAAGCCGAACCTGGCGGCCGGGGTGAACTACAACCTCCGGTTCTACCCGCTCTGCCAGGAGATGCACGCCCGGGTCGCCCGGGGCGATCTCGGCCGCATCCTCAGCGTCAGCGGGTCGTACACCCAGGACTGGCTGCTGCTCGAAGACGACTACAACTGGCGGGTCGATCCCGACGGCCACACCAACCTTCGGGCCGTCGCCGACATCGGAACCCACTGGATGGACCTCGCCCAGTTCGTCACCGGCCGCAAGATCGAGTCGGTCAACGCCGACCTGGCGACCTTCCACCCGCACCGCAACCGCCCCGTCGGCGGCGCCGAGACCTACACCAGCCCGTCGGCCGTCAAGAAGGCGACCGAGCCGGTCAAGATCGAGACCGAGGACTACGGCGCGGTGCTGATGCACCTGTCCGACGGCGCCCGGGGGGTGTTTCACGTCATGCAGATGCACGGCGGCCGCAAGAACCGGCTGTTCCTGGAAGTCTGCGGCACCGAGGGCTCGATGGTCTGGGAGAGCGAGACCCCCGAGATCCTCTGGCTGGGTCGCCGAGGGGGCGCCAACCAGATCCTCAACCGCGACCCGTCGCTGCTCAGCCCCGAGGCCGGCGAGTTCAGCCACTACCCCGGCGGCCACGCCGAAGGGTTCCCCGACGCCTTCAAGCAGCTCGACCTGGCGTTCTACAGCTTCATCGCCTCGGGCTGCAAGGGTAACGCCAACTTCCCCACCTTCGCCGACGGCGACCGCGAGGTCCGCATCTGCGAGGCCATCGCCGACAGCGCCAAGAAGCGCGCCTGGGTGAACGTCGGCGACTGACTCGGCCGGGTGGCAGAGCCGGCTTCCCTTCTCCCCTTGCGGGAGAAGGTGCCGCGCAGCGGCGGATGAGGGGTGGGCGCCGAGGCTTTCGCGCCCACCCCTCATCCGGCCTTCGGCCACCTTCTCCCGCAAGGGGAGAAGGCATACTTGCATTAGCCTGTTTTGATCACGCTCCGCAATTGGCTCTAAAAAAGAGGCCGGCCGACGCGAGGTGATCGCGACGGCCGGCCTTCGTTCTTCAACAAGCGTTCGATCGATCCCGGGCGGGATCAGATCAGTTGCGGCTGTTCATCTTCTGGAGCAGGCGAAGCAGTTCGAGGTAAAGCCAGACCAGGGTGACGATCAGGCCGAACGCGCCGTACCACTCCATGTACTTGGGGGCCTCGCGACGGGAGGCTTCCTCGATGAAGTCGAAGTCGAGCAGCAGGTTGAACGCCGCCAGACCGCAGACGAACAGGCTGAACGCGAAGCCGGCCGGGGTCGCGCTGAAGATCAGCGGCACCGACACGCCGAACATCCGCAGCACGATCGACGCGAGGTAGAACAAGCAGACCGCGCCGGTCGCCATCATGATCCCAGCCTTGAGCCGCTCTGTGACCTTGACAATCCCGCTGGTGTACAGGAACAGCATGACCAGGAGCGTGCCGACGGTCAGCGAGACGGCTTGCAGCGCGATGCCCGGCACCTGAGGGAACCGCAACTGGACGATCTGCGACAGCGCGCCCAGGAACACCCCTTGCATCGCGGCGTAAACCGGCGCGGTCCAGGGGGAGATGGTCGGCTTGAAGATGGTCACCATCGCCAGAATGAACCCGGCGATCGCCGAGACGCCGACGACGGGTTGGGCCAACTGCCCCGCGCCCATCGAGTGGTACGCCCAAAGACCGGCGCCGGACAGGATGGCCAGGAGCAGGAACGTCTTGGACATCGTCCCCTGCACGGTCGTGACCATGCTCCGGGGCTGCCCGTACACCTGGTCGTAGCCGGCGAACATATCCTGAGAAAAGGCGGGATTACTCGTGGCCACTTCAGATATCTCCTGAATGGGAAGTCTCAGCCCCTTCAAGGGCCGTCGGCGCGGGTTTCGTGTTTCGGCCGGGGATCGCGGTCGCATCGAAAACCCGAGGACCGCGCAGGACGACGCGCCGCCTAAGAACATCATACGACGCGATCGGCGATCCGTTCACCGAAATCGCCCCGATTCCGGTGATCCGGCGACGCGTTGACGGCCGGCGAATCGCTCAGGCGGCGTGGGAGCACTTCTTGCAGCGAACCGAGCGGCGACGAAGCGAGCCGCCGCACTTCTTGCAACGGACGAACTTTTCCTTGTGCCAGCTCTTCTTGCGGGGACGCAAAGCCACGAGTCACCTCGTCTGCGGTTAGGAGGAATTGGACCGATCGAGGTCCAGCGTGATTCCCGGCCGGATCGACCGCCGGCCTCAACATTCACTCAGCGTACCCGATCCGCCCCTATTCGACCACCCCGGGCCGGGCCGTGCTTCATGGTGGGCGTGGATGGTGGGTGTGGCAAATCTTCAACTGGCGGAGGCGCGAAGTCGAGGCGTGCGGAACAGCCATGGCTGTTTCATTCGAGCGAGAGGGTCGCCAGGAAAACTTGCCACACCCGTTATGGCCGGTCCTCCGGCGACCGAATGCGCGCCGCGCCCCTTTCTCATTAATCTGACGCCCCGACGCTTTTTCCGAGACCTCGAAATACCAGCCCGACGCGCAAGCGAGGGGATCGCCCCGGGAAGTTCAGGGTCTGCTTTGCGACCCACGCATGTCGTTCCCTCGCTTGCGCGTCGGGCTGGTAGTGAGGATCTCCCGGCGTCGCCGACGACGGACTCGTATTCAAAAAGCGTCGGGTCGTCGGCTCATTAATCCCATGCTTCCCGGGCCAGCAGCAAGCAGAGCCAGTGAGAGCAGAACACGAGGGCGGCGAGGGCGCCGAGAACCAGCCAGGACGTCCAGTCGTCGGCGTGTTCGAGGGCCGACGGGCCGACGAGCGCCAGGGCCGTCGGCCAGGCCAGCGCAAGCGGTAGCCAGTCCGGAAACCGCCGGTGCCGCTGAAAGAGCTGCAAGCCGACCGCGACCACGGTCAGGACGATCATCCCCAGCGTCGCGTTCGCGAGCGGACCATAAGGCAGAAGCTCCATCCACAGCATCCAGGCGCTCTCCATCGTGGCGGAGAACCCCAGCATGAACAGCGGCGAGACGTACTCCAGCGCCGCCAGGGCGAAAAAACTGAAAATCGCCGCCGCCGCGTTGCAGGCGAGCGACGGCGCCTCGTCGGGCGCGACAAGGACGACGGTTCGCGCCGCCGGTTCTCCGTGGGGGGCCGAGAGCGGCTCGTTCATGGCGCGCCTCGCGCGATTGCGGATCGAGAATCCCTCGGGCGCAGGCTATCGCATCCGCTCGCGGAAATCGAGGAGGCGGTTGTTTTCGGCGTCGGCTCGGCCCCAGAATGGACGTCTTCACGACCCGGCTCGGAACGGGTCGGGGTGGGCCCAGGGGGGAGTGAGAGACGATGTCGCAACGAAACACGATCGGCCGTTTGACGATCTTCATGGTTCTGGCCTCGGCGACGGCCGGCGCGCCACGCGCGGACGACCTTCCCGCGGTCTCGGAGCGCGCCCGGGCGGTCCACGCCTCGGGGATGCTGATCGACGGCCATAACGACCTCCCCTGGCTGCTGCGGACCGAGGGGGACAGCGCGCTCTCGAAGTTCGACCTGTCCAAACGGCTGACCACCGGCCAGACCGACATCCCCAGGCTCCGCGAAGGGGGCGTGAAGGCGCAGTTCTGGTCGGTCTACATCCCCAGCGAGCATCCCCACCCGACGAAGACCGTCATCGAGCAGATCGACCTGGTCAACCGCATGGTCGCAAGATACCCCGACGACCTGGAACTCGCGCTCACCGCCGACGACGTCGAGCGGATCGTCGGCTCGGGCAAGATCGCGTCCTTGATTGGCATCGAAGGGGGCGTCGCGATCGACGACAGCCTCCCCCTGCTCCGCGCTTTCTACAAGCTCGGCGCGCGGTACATGACGCTGACCCACAACGCGACCCTCTCGTGGGCCGACGCGGGGACCGGCAAGCACACCCACGGCGGCCTGACCTCGTTCGGCGAGACGATCGTCGGCGAGATGAACCGGCTCGGCATGCTGGTGGACATCTCGCACGTCTCGGCCGACACGATGGCCGACGTGCTCCGCGTCTCGAAAGCCCCGGTCATCGCCAGCCATTCGAGCGCCTTCGCCCTGTGCCCCTCGCCCCGCAACGTCCCCGACGACATGCTCAGGGCCGTCAAGGACAACGGCGGCGTCGTGATGGTCAACTTCTACTCCGGCTTCATCGTCCCGGGGTACGGCGAGAAGGTCCGCGAGATTCAGAAGGAGCTGCGGGCCAAGCACCCGGACCGCGCCGAGCGAGAGAAGGCGTTCGAGGCATGGATGAAGGCCGACGACGGCAAGATTCGAGGCACGATCGAGGACGTGGGGAACCACATCGACCACATGGTCAAAGTCGCGGGGATCGACCACGTCGGCGTCGGCTCCGACTTCGACGGCATCCAGAGCTGGCCCATCGGCCTCGACGACGTCTCGTGTTTCCCAAGGTTGACCGAGGAGCTGCTCCGTCGCGGTTACTCCGAGACCGACGTCCACAAGATCCTCGGCGGCAACGTCCTCCGCGCCTTCCGTCAGGCCGAGGCCGTCGCCAGGAAGCTTCAGGCGACTACCGCGCCGGCCTTCGGCGAGGTCAAGGTTGAGAAGCGGAACGAGGATTGAGCCATCCTACAAGGTTTTGAGGTACTCGACGAGGTCGGCCCGGTCGGCTTCGCCAAGCTTATCGCCGAAGGTGTGGCCGCCGTTGCCGAGGCCGTATCGCGACGTGTCGTAGATGAAGTGGGCTTTATGGCTGTCGCGCTTCGCGTCGGTCGGCGGCGGTTCGGCGACCTCCTCGAACTTCCAGCCGACGTTGAGTTGATCATAATACTCGAAGTCGGTCGACGGCGGCCGGGTGAACCGCCTGGGGCGGGTCTTCGAATCCAGCAAGGCGTTCAGCGGCGGGGCCGAGCCGTTGTGGAGG
>CALCIC010000231.1 GCA_937907405.1 uncultured Isosphaeraceae bacterium
CGTCCCGACGATCTGGCGGCTGCTCAGCGACGCCGGTCGATCGGTCGCGTGCCTCAACGTGCCGGGGCTGTACCCGCCGCCGCGAGTCAACGGCGTGGTCGTCTCGGGCATGGACGCGCCGCACCTTGAGGGCGCGCTCCAGGGATACCCCGAGTTCGCCGCCCGGCTCAAGGCCGAGGCGCCGAACTACACCCTGCGCTACTTCTGGAAGCGCGCCCCGCAGTCGCTGGAGGAACTCCAGACCAACGCCCGGCTCACCGTCGAGAGCTTCAAGGGAAGGGCCGAAGGGGGCCTGGCGGCCGATCGCGCGATCCCCGATTGGTCGGTGCTCATGGTCCAGTTCCAGAACCTCGACCCGTTCCAGCATCGCGTCTGGCGCTACCTGAACGTCGATGAGACCGGGATCATCGACCCGGAATGGAACAAGGCCGCCGCGAGCGTCATCCAGGGGCTCGACCGCGCGATCGGCCTGCTCTGCGAGCTGGCCGACAGGCGCGGCGCGGCCGTCGCGGTCGTCAGCGACCACGGGTTCGGTCCTTGCCTGGGCCGCATCGACGTCAACCAGATCCTCGTCGACGCCGGCGTCGCCCAGCGCGAGGGCGCCGTCCGCAGACTGACCCGCCGCGCCGACCAGGCCGTCGACCGGCTCCGCCTCTGGCACGTCAAGCGGGGAGACCCCAAGGCCCGTTCGGCCTCGTTCGCCACGTCGGTCTCGGCGCAGTTTCCGTTCGACTGGAAGCGGACGCTGGCCTTCGCGCCCCACCAGGACACCGCGGCGATGATTTACATGAACACCCCGGCGCGGTTCGGTTCGGCCCGCAACACCCCGCCGCTGTTCACCCCTCGCGAGATTGACGAGGCCCGCGAGGAGACGGCCCGCGCCCTATCCGAGGCGGTCCACCCCGAGACCGGCGAGCCGCTGTTCCCGAAGATCATCGCGACCGCCGAAGCCTACGGCGTCGATCCCGCTCGCGAGGGCTACCCCGACCTGATCGCCATGCCCGACGCCCCGTACTGGGTGCGCACCAAGCTGGGCTCGGGACGGGGCGGCTGGGTGTCGGCCGATCCCAACCTGCCCGGCACGCATCGCCCCGAAGGGGTCGTCGCGCTTGCCGGTACGGGACTCGCGCCGGGCCGCTACCTGAACGCGAACCTGATCGACTTCGCGCCGACGATCCTCCGCCTGCTCGGCCAGCCGATCCCCGACCACATCGAGGGAAGCCCGATCGGCTCGGCCCGGTCGGTCCCGAAGTCGACGAGAGCCGACGCCCCCGCCGTCAGCCGGATCGACCCGCCGCAAGAGCCCGTCGAAGGCCCGCACCGCCGCCCGTTCGAGTACTCGCCCGAGGAACAGGCGATCATCGAACAGCGGCTCGCCGATCTCGGCTACCTCGAATGAGCCGGCCTCGTTGAAGTGATCCGAGATGGCGAGTCAGATCAGGTCGAGCCGCCGTCGCGGGCTGTGCGACCGGCTGCAGGCCGAGCAGACGCCCTCGATGAGGAAGCGGTGTCCGGTCGCTCGGAAGCCGTTGGCCCGGCTGACGGCGTCGCGGAGCTGGAGAATCTCGTCGTTGCGGAACTCGACCACCTTGTTGCAGGAGGTGCAATGCAGGTGGTCGTGGTCGGGGTAGCCGTAATCGTGCTCGTAGGCGGTTCGGTTGGTCAGTCGAAGCTCGCGCAAGAGGCCCGCGTCGACCAGCAGCCGGAGGGTGCGATAGACCGTCGACCGGCTGATCGCCCGGCCGGCGTCGTGCAGGTCGCGGACCAACTCGTCGGCGTCGAAGTGCTTGTGCGAGCTGAAGATGTGCCGCACCAGCACGCGCCGAGGGGCCGTCAGCTTCTCGCCCCGGATCTCCAGGAACTCGCGGAACTTGTCCTCCGGAGACTCCGAGACGCTGATCGGGCGAATCTCATCAGTCTGGGGATCGACCACGGCGACTTCCTTCTCTCCGAACAGGGGTCTCCAGAACCGAGACCCGCTCTTATCAAGAATGATTCTCCATTGTAGGCGCTCCAGGCCGTATCTTCCAGCCCGGTCGTCTCCGACCGTACAAGCCGGGCGAGCGTCTTGAAAGTGGGTGGGAAATCTCGTCCAAACAGAGGCGGTTGATGGGTAGCCTCGGATTACCGATTTTCCCGCTCCGGGGGGGGCCGCACGTCGGTCGAGCATCCGCCGTCGTGGCTCGGGCGTCCCGCCCGAGCGGCTTGCCGC
>CALCIC010000232.1 GCA_937907405.1 uncultured Isosphaeraceae bacterium
GGGTCGTCAGGCAGCAAGGAGAGACAGGTACGATATTTCCTGCCGAACGCCTAAAAGCGACGCAATACACGTGCGCGGCGTCCTGGTCAGGGTCTGAGACGACCACCCAGGTATGCTTATCGGCGACTCCTTGCAGGCGGAACGTGTCACCCGCCTGCATCGGTCAAACCCCCGAAGATCGAGTCGATGAGTTGCTGCTCTTCCAGTCGCGCTTGATACAGCCGGGCTTTGTCCTCGTGTTCCGTCCCCTTGAGGACGTCGTCCCAGGGGATGGGGGTGGAAGTGTCGGGGACGAAGTTCTTGGCATACTCCGGGAACCCGTGAGAATAAGCCGAGATCCCACTCGTGGAGACGCTTCCGAACCGCTCGGACAGCTCTTTAAGCTTGTCCACTTCGCGCTTCGTCAATTGGCCGTGGCCCGGGTCTTCCTTCAATACGACTTCCCGCCCGTGGGATTGGATGAAGCGATTCCAGCCGCGGGGCATGTGTTTGATCAGGTTGTAGGTGTGGCTCAGGACGGGTCCATAATTCATCGCGACCGCGCGGTCTCCCGTGAGGGTGCGGCCGGTTTCGGCGAGCAACTCACGGTCGGCGATATAAAGGAGTTTCAAGAGCCGCATCCGGCTCATCACCCCGTTGCTGTGGGCGAGTAGAACCGCCGACGCCTGCGCCGTCTTCACCAAGTCGAATTGGAACTCCATCGTAGCATCCCCCCACCCAGCTGACGGCTAAGAGTCGTCGGGCTTGACTAGTGGTCAATTTTATAGTAGACGCCGTCGCTCGTCAATCGGATCTCAACGCGCGACTCGGAGCACTCTCATGACGCGGGAACTGGACTTTCGGGGCCGGATCGTATTTCCTGATCGCATCGAGCGCGGCTCACTCTTGGTCCGCGACGGCGTCATCGTCGACGTCCGGGATGACGCCGCGACGGCCCCGGCGGGGGCGGAAGTCGTCGATGCGGGGGAGGGTTTCCTGTCGCCGGGGTTCGTCGACCTGCACGTCCACGGCGGGGCGGGGGGCGACTTCATGGACGGGACGGCCGAGGCGTTCGAGAAGGCGCTTCGGTGCCACGCGCGGCACGGCACGACCCGGCTGGCCGCGACCACGACGGTCGCCCGCCACGAGTCGATCATGGAGGCGCTGAACATGGCGAGCCGGTTCCGGCGGTCGCCGGAGCCCGACGGATCGCGGCTGCTGGGGGCGCACTTCTACGGCCCCTACTTCCGGTACGAGGCTCGCGGCGCGCACCCCGGCGGTCCCGTCCGTCCTCCCGTCGAGGCCGAGTTCGCCGAGTACCTGGAAGTCGCTGACGACCTCGTCACGGCGACGATCGCCCCCGAGATCGACGGCGCCGAGGCGTTCGCGCGCGCTTGTAGAGCGAAGGGGGTGCGGACGAACGTCGGGCACTCGTGGGCGACGTTCGACCAGATGACCGCGGCCGTCGAATGGGGCGTCCGCCACGTCGACCACCTGTTCTGCGCGATGTCCGACAAGGCCCGGCTGCGACAGTTCCAGAGCTATCCGATGCGCGGAGGCGTTCTGGAAGCGACCCTCTTTCACGACGAGTTGACGACCGAGGTCATCGCCGACGGCGTCCACCTCGACGCCGGGTTGCTGTTGCTGGCCTGGAAGATCAAGGGGCCGGATCGACTGGCGCTGGTGACCGACTCCAGCCGCGCCCTCGACATGCCCGACGGCGTCTACCTGCTCGGCCCGCTCGACGGCGGCGAGCCGATCCTCAAGCGCGGCGACTCCGGTTTGACGCCCGACGGCGCCGGCCTGGCGTCGAGCGTGATGGGCATGGACCACATGGTCCGCACCTTCGCCCGGCTGACCGGCCGCCCGCTCTGGGAGACGATCCGGATGGCGTCCCTGACCCCCGCCCGGATCGCCGGCCGCGACCGCGACCTCGGCAGCCTCGAACCCGGCAAGCGCGCCGACGTGCTGGTGCTCGACCGCGACCTCGACGTGCAACGCGTGTTCATCGACGGGATCGAGATTCAAGCATGAGCAGCTTAATGTAGAACGCGGGAGCCTGCTTCCGCGCTGAAACTCCGATCGCGGGGACGGATTCTCGATTGAGACGGTCGCCAGGAAATTTGCCGCGCCCGCCGGCCCCCTCGCCGAGAATCCTCTGGCCTTCGACGGCCTTAACCCGGATATTTCACCGGCCTTGCGGCGGACGACGGATAAGCAATCGCTGCTGAAT
>CALCIC010000233.1 GCA_937907405.1 uncultured Isosphaeraceae bacterium
CCAGCCGTACTCGACGGCGCGTTCGACCACCGGGGCCGCGACGTCGTCGGTCGGGAAGAAACCCTGTCGAGCCGGGTCGAGGAACAGGCCGACGGCGCCGAGGTCGCGACACCGCGCCAGCTCGTCGAGCGCCCGGACGCCCCACCACGGGTTGGCCGAGACCAGCCCTTTGATCCGGGGGCCGCTCTTGAGCACGAGGTCGTTGCCGGCGACGTGGTCGACGACCAGCCCGGCGCCCATCGGCCGGGCCACCGCGGTCTCGACGCCCGCGGCGTCCATCCGCCTGAGCAGCTCGGCCGCGTCGAGCTTCAGGTAGGCCTCCTCGCCCAGCATGGCGTGCCCGTCAATCACGGCCGGGGCCCTCCAGGGGTTCCACTCCGAAGCCAGGGCCCGAGGGGGGCTCGACGCCGCCGTCGCGGAAGACGATCGGCGGGGTCACGGCCGAGCGATCGTAAAACAACGCCCCCATCAGGTCGCAGGCGTACTTCTCGGTCGGGAACGCGGACAGGCTCGCGGCCAGACAGGCCATCGGCGCCTGGCCGAGGTCGGTCTCCAGGTTCGAGCCGATCGCGCAGGCCTTGCCGACCTGCCGGGCCCGCCGCGCCATGGCGACCGAGTGGCTGAAGCCGCCGTTCTTGCCGGGGTAGATCGAAAGGACGTCGAAGGCGTCCTGATCGATGGCCTGTTCCAGATGGCCGGGGGTGAAGACGGCCTCGTCGACCAGGATCGGCGTCGAGACCCGGCGGCGGACTTCGGCGAGCATGCCGATGCGGTCGCGCGGCGTCGGCTGTTCCACCAGGGCCAGGTTGAACGGCGTCAACTCCTCGATCGCCCGGACGGCCTGGTCGGCGGTGGCGTAGGCGCCGTTGGCGTCGATGGTGAAGATCGGCTCGGGGCCCAGCCGGTCGCGGACCGCCTTCAACCGCGCCACGTCGTCGAGGCCCGGCTTGCCGGTCTTGAACTTGAGGGTGCGGACCCCCCGCTCCCAGAACTCGACCGCCAGGCGGACGGTCTCCTCGGGCGGGTAGACGCCGATGCTCGCGCGGCTGGGGATCCAGGCCCTCGGCTCGCGGTCGGCGATCAGGCTGGAAACCGTCGCGCCCCGCGACCGCGCCCAAAGGTCCCAAAGGGCGACGTCCACGGCGGCCTTGGCGAACCCGTTGGCGTGAAGGTCTCGATCCATCAGCGCGAGCGCCTCGGCGGGCTCGTCGAAGGTCGCTCCCACGAGCCTGGGGGCGATGTACTCCTCGATCATCCATTTGGCGGTCTCGGCCGACTCGCCGCTCCAGATCGGCGCGGTCGTCGCCTCGCCGAAGCCGCGGAGGCCGTCGTCGCCGGTGACGACGACCGTCGCGTAATGCGACGCCTCGTGCCGGCCGAGGAACGAGATGATCGCGCCCTGGCTTCGCACCGGATGGTCGACGACCCGGGCTTCGATCCGTCGGATTCGCAGGCTCATGGAGACTCCTCGGAGGAGACGCGGTCGGACCCCTTCGTTCCGCCGCCGCCGACGCGGGCCCCGACGGAAGGATAGGCGAACAGTTGGTTTCGCACGCGGGCGGCCACGCCGAGGAACGCCGAGGTCTCGCCCAGCTCGGCAAGCCGGACCTCGACCCCCTGGAGCATCTCGGGAAGGGCCTGGGCCGGCAGGCCGCGCCTCAAGGGATCGAGGATCGTCTCGCCGGCCTCGACGAATCGACCGCCGAGGATGATCTGTTCGGGGTTGAGGAGGCTGACCACGTTGCCCAGCCCCCGGGCGAGCGCCCCCGCCGCCTCGGCGAGGACCTTGCGGGCCCTGCCGTCCCCCTCCCGCGCGGCGGCGAGCAGCCGGGAGAACTCGTCGGGGGCCTCGCCGCCGACCGCCGCGCCGCGGGCCTGGTCGGGCTCGTCGCCTTTCCAGAGCGCCGCCAGCCGCGCCGGCGCCAGATGCGCCTCAAGGCAGCCGCGGCCGCCGCAGCCGCACGGCGGGCCCGAGTCGGAAACCCGGGTGTGGCCGATCTCGCCCGCCGACCCGTCGCGGCCGGCGAGCAGCCTGCCGTTCTCGACGATGCCGCCGCCGATCCCTTCCCCCAACGTGACGTAGACCGCGTGGTTCACCCCCCGCCCCGCGCCGAAGGCCGCCTCCCCCAGCGCCTGCCAGCCGTCGCCGCGGTCGATCATGGCGGGCAGGCCCGTGGCCTTGCCGAGCGCCGCCACGACCGGCGCGTTCCGCCAGCCGGGCATGCTCACCGCGCGGACGGATCGGCCCGCGGCCGCGTCGACCGTGCCGGGGTCGGCCGCTCCGACGGCCACGACCTCGACCCCCGCCTTGGCGGCGGCCGCCACCGCCAGCCGGCCCGCCCGGGCGATCAGTCGCAGCGTCTCCTCGGCGCTGAACGGGCCGGTCCACCGCCTCCGCCAGCGCACCGTCCCGGCCAGGTCGGCCACCGCGGCCGTCACCTCGCCGTGGTCGTAGCTGACGCACGCCGCTCCCAGGCCCCGGAGCTCGATCTCCAGCAGGGTCTGCGGCCGCCCCCGGCCGTTCCCCTCCGGCGGGGCCACGATGCTCTCGCGGATCAGCCCCCCTCGCAGCAGGTCGCCGCAGACCTCCGACAACCTCGACGTCGGAATCCCCGTCGCGTTGTGCAGGCCCGCCCGCGACTCAGGCCCCTCGTGAAACAGCGTGGCGCAGACGAGCAGCCGGTTGTACTCCGGCCTCGTGAGCCGCTGCCCCGAGGGGAGCAAGGAAAGCACCCCCTCGCCCGGTCCCGCCGAATCGTCCCCCGCAGAATCGTCCCCGCCCATGCCGATCGCTCCCTCCGTCCCGTCGTCTCGGCCCCACGGCCGACGAAGGCCCCATTCTAGCGGCCTCGCCGCCGGCGGGGGGACGACCGACGCGCCGCCGGACGCGGACTTTCGGTCGGATCGGGATCGGGTCTCGGGGTTTCTTTTCATAATTGGAAAATATACATGGCGCCGGGAGATGTCAAGCCGTCGCGGCCCGAACCGTCGGAGCGTCCTCTCTTGAAATCCGAAGCGAACGGCCGAAAAACCGGGAAACACCGTCGATCGTCCCGGATTCAGGAACGTCGACCGAACCGCCGCGTCGTCGTCTCGGGAAACGCCGAGGGCCGCATTCTGAAAAAACCGAAGCGGCGACGACTCGGCTGTTGACATTAAATACAAAATTGGAATATAAAGACCGGGAGACGGTCGATCCGCGGCCGAGTCCCTGTCGAGGGCGCGAGCGCTTCTCCGGCCTTCCGGGCGCCGCGCCCCATGAGGCGGTTGGATCGCGACCTCGCTCGTTCACGAGTCGCGACGCCGCGTGAGGAGTGCCATCGTTTCCAATTCCCTTGTCCCTGTCCTGAGGACGAATCATGAAGCCGAAAGCGCGTTCGCGCCGATCTTCGGGGTTCACCCTGATCGAGCTGCTGGTCGTCATCGCGATCATCGCGGTCCTCATCGCCCTCTTGCTTCCGGCGGTCCAGGCCGCTCGCGAGGCCGCCCGCCGCGCCCAATGCGTCAACAACATGAAGCAGATCGGCCTGGCGCTCATGAACTATGAGAGCAGCAACAACGCGTTCCCGCCGCCGAAGATCTGGTCGGGATCGTGCATCGGCAACAACGGCGGAGTCCTCGGCGTCCTGAACACGACCGGGTTCACGATGATCCTGGGAACCCTCGAACAAGTCCCCCTGCTGAACGCCTACAACTTCAGCCAGGCGTCCAGCAACTCCATCGCCAGCGGCAACACCAACGTCAGGGGCAACGCGGTCGTGAACTCGACCGTCGTCGGCACGCTGGTGCCGGCGTACGCCTGCCCGTCCGATCAACCCCCCGAGGTCGCCAACGATCCGTCCGGCCCCTACGCCCGCTCCAACGCTCGCCGGAGCAACTACCTGATGTGTTCCACAATGTGGATGGAATACTACGGGCCCAACACTTCGGGTTGGGGAGGCTCCATTCCCGGGATCGTGAGGTCGTCCCGCGGCATGTTCCTCACCGACACGTCCGCGACGATCGCGGAGGTCACCGACGGCATGAGCAACACGGCGATGGTGGGCGAGTCGCCGCAGATCCACCTCTCGGACGCGTTCGGCCCGTACTGGGGGTCGGGGACGCACACGTCGACCAACGGCAACGTCTATCCGCCCCCTCCCCTGGTCAACTCGCTCGCCATCCCGTCCATCGCCTTCGTGGGGCCGGAGTGGCGGGATTTCACGACGACCCTCCCCAACGCGCCGCCGAACGCTCTCGAGTGCGGCACTCCGTGCAACAGCAAGCTTCTCTACGCCAACACTCTGGGGAGCAAGCACCCCGGCGGCCTGAACTTGGTCTTCGGCGACGGCAGCGTCCACTTCATCAGGAATTCGATCCAGGCGAGCACCTGGTGGGCCCTCCACACGATCCGGGGCGGCGAAATCATCAGTTCCGACTCCTATTGATCGATGGACCCCGACGAACCGAGGGTCGTCGACCTCGTCGCGATCCTCGGCCGCCCGCCGTTCCCGTCCGACTTGATCCACTCGACGATCCGAGCAAGGAGACTCCCGCGATGAAAGTCTTGCGATCCGCGCTGGCATCCCTGGTCGCCGTCGCCGCGGCCGGGTGCGGCGACGGCGACGAAACCAGCAGTTACGCCCTCGTCCCCGTGACCGGCAACGTCACTCTCGACGGCAAGCCGTTCGAAGGCGCCAAGGTCCTCTTCACCCCTCAGGGGAACGTGCCCGACACTCCCGGCAGCGACACCACCGGCAAGGAGGGCAACTACAAGATCATGTATCGCGGCCGGGCGGGCGTCGCGCCGGGCAAGTATTTGGTCTCCGTCACCAAAACCATCGGCGACACGTCTCCCCAACCCGAGGGGGAGTCCGCCAGCGAGCACGCCCTGAGCGCCATGCAGTCGGAAATGGCGACGGCCGCGGCGGCCGCGAAGGCCGGCAAGCGCGCCGCCCCCGTCATCATCACCCTCAGCGAGAAACGCGAAGTCGGCCCCAAGGGCGAGGTGTTCGACTTCGACGTCAAGCAGCACTGAGCCGGCCCGTCTCATCCCCCATCCGCCTGCACCTCCCGGGCGCGAAGCGATCATCGACCGTCCGACGAACGCCTCGGCCGTCGTCGGACGGCCGAGCTTCGTTCCCGCCTCCACCCCGCCCTCGTTCCCCTTCACCTCCCGCCGCCAGGCGGCCCAACAGGTGAAATCCACACGACCCGACTCAGCCGACCGCATTCTCGTTCATCGGCTCTCGCCCGATCGTTCAGGCGCTTCGACGCGTCGTAGATTCAGTTAAGGGATGTTGCGCGCCCGACGCTCGTTGACAATTCGGCGGCGGTTGAAACGAGGAGGAGCGGGCCGGGCGTCGAAGGGCCCGCGCCGCCTCGATCCCAAAAAACGGCGCGAACGAAGCCAATCGCGCGGCTCGCCCGGCGCGGCCCGAAACGGCTCTGGATGTTCCCGCGAACTCGCATCGAGACCACGTTCCGGCCGATCGAAGCCAATTCGGATTGGCGACGCAACCAACAACCCCAATGGAAGTTGCGCCTGATGAACGCGATGATCCGTGGGCGCGAACGAACCCAATCCGGCGATGTTGAGAGGGCCCGGACAGGCGGGCCGGGCCGCGGTTCGCCGACCTATTTTCGGCGCGAACGAACCCATTCGCCGGGTTCTTCTGAAAAGTTTCCGGCGATCGGCTCAGGGCGCCGGGAGGGGCTGTC
>CALCIC010000234.1 GCA_937907405.1 uncultured Isosphaeraceae bacterium
CGCCAGGTACAAGGCCGCCAGAACTCCGAACGCCGCCGCGCCCCGCCAGAACTCCGGCGGACGGACCACGACCAGACGATTGACGTCGTGCGAGCCCCAGAACACGTTATACGCCGCGGCGCCCGCGATCGCGAAGGGGACGGCCAGAAGCAGGTATGCCACCGATTCGAGCAGGCCGAGCCGGATCAGGGCCGGCAGCCTTCGCAACACGTCGAGGGCGTGCCACACCCCGGGGCCGTCGCCTGCGAGCACCGCCATCAGGCCGGCGAGCCTCAGGTGCAGCGTCGCGATTTGCACGCCGACGATCAGCGCCAGCCCCGCAAGCCCCACCGGGGAGAGCAGGAACGAGAGGATCTCGAAATTGCCGACCGAACAACGTCCCCACGTCCCCAACGCCAGCCGGAGAATCCCGGCGACGAGGGGGGCCAGGACCGCCCACTCCAGCAGCGAGTAGGCGACCGAGAACGAGACGAGCGGTTTCGCCCGGCGCCGCGCGCGATCGCAAACGTTCATCATGATGTTTCCAAACGTCGGCGGCTCGCGCGCCCCCGCCCGGCCGCCCCTCAACTCTTCAACAGGTCTTGAAGCGCGTAGACGTCGATCTTGCCGTTGCGGAGGCGGTCGATGGCGGCGACGGCGGCGCGGGCGCCGGCGAGAGTGGTGATGCAGGGGACGCCGTGGCTGACGGCGCCGGAGCGGATCCGGCCCTCGTCGGTCCTCGCCCCCTTGCCGCTGGGGGTGTTGACGACCAGGTCGATGGCGCCGTTGGCCAGGTAGTCGAGCAGGTTGGGACGCCCCTCCTGGATCTTGCGGACGGTCTCGGACTTGATGCCCTCCCTGGCCAGGGCGGCCCCGGTGCCGCTGGTGCAGACCAGCTTGAAGCCCATGTCGAACAGCTTCCGGGCGATCGGGATGATGCCCTCGCGGTCGCGCGCGGCGACGCTCACGAACACGGTCCCCTCGACGGGAAGGCGGCAGCCGGCGCCGAGCTGGCTCTTGGCGAACGCGGTGGGGAAGTCGACGTCGATCCCCATCACCTCGCCGGTCGACCGCATCTCGGGGCCCAGCACGATGTCGACCCCGGGGAACTTGGCGAACGGGAACACCGCCTCCTTCACCGACGTGTATGTGGGCGTCGGCTCCTCGGTCACGCCCAGTTCGGCGAGGGTCTTGCCGACCATCACCCGAGCCGCCGCCTGGGCCATGTTCAGGCCCGTCGCCTTGGAGACGAACGGCACCGTCCGCGAGGCCCTGGGGTTGACCTCGAGGACGTACACCTCTCCATCCTTGACGGCGAACTGGATGTTCATCAGCCCCCGGACCTGAAGGGCCTCGGCCAGCGCGTAGGTCTGGGCCTTCAGGGTCGCGACGATCGAGTCGGAGAGCGAGTACGGCGGGATGGCGCAGGCGCTGTCGCCGGAGTGGATCCCGGCCTCCTCGATGTGCTGCATCACGCCGCCGACGATCGTCCGCTCGCCGTCGCAGACCGCGTCGACGTCGACCTCGATGGCGTCTTCGAGGAACTTGTCGATCAGGATCGGGTGCTCGGGGCTGGCCTCGACGGCCTCGGTCATGTAGCGGTTCAGGCTCGACTCGTCGAAGACGATCTCCATCGCCCGCCCCCCCAGGACGAAGCTGGGGCGGACGACGACCGGGTAGCCGATCCGATCGGCGATCCGCCGCGCCTCGTCGAGCTGCACGGCCGAAGCGTTGGGGGGCTGCCTCAGCCCCAGCCGCTCGATCACCTGGCTGAACCGCTCGCGGTCCTCGGCCACGTCGATGTTCTCCGGGCTGGTGCCGACGATCGGCACTCCAGCCGCCTCGAGCGCCTTGGCCAGGTTGAGCGGGGTCTGGCCGCCGAACTGGACGATCACCCCCGTCGGCCGCACGCGCTCGCAGATGTTCAGGACGTCCTCGACGGTCAGGGGCTCGAAGAACAGCCGGTCCGACGTGTCGTAATCGGTGCTGACGGTCTCGGGGTTGGAGTTGACCATGACGACCTCGAAGCCGTCGGCCTTGAGCGCGAAGGCCGCCTGGCAGCAGCAGTAGTCGAACTCGATCCCCTGGCCGATCCGGTTGGGGCCGCCTCCCAGGATCACGACCCGGGGCCGGTCGCCGACCCGGGCCTCGTCCTCCCGTTCATAGGTCGAGTAGTAGTAGGGGGTCACGGCCTCGAACTCGGCGGCGCAGGTGTCGACCCGCTTGTAGACCGGGCGGATCCCCCGCCGTTCCCGGTCGCGCCGGACGTCGGTCTCGGAGGTCCGCCACAGGTGCGCGAGCTGGCGGTCGGAGAAGCCCGCCTGTTTGGCCTCGCGGACCAGCGCGTCGGGCGCTTCGCCCAGGCTGGAGACGGCCCGCAGCTCGTTCTCGATGTTCGACAGGTCCTCGATGTTCGCCAGGAACCAGGGGTCGACGCCAGTAAGCTGATGGACGCGGTCGATGGACATGCCGGCCCGAAGCGCCAGGCGGACGTACCAGATCCGGTCGATGTTGGGGGTGGTCAGCTTGGCGACGATCTCGTCCTCGGTCGGCTGGGCGGGCGTGCCCCAGGGGTCTTTCTTGTCGCACCCCAGGCCGAACCGGCCGACTTCCAGCCCCCGAAGCGCCTTCTGGAGCGACTCCTTGAACGTCCGGCCGATCGCCATGACCTCGCCCACCGACTTCATCTGGGTGGTCAGCACCGGGTCGGCGTCGGGGAACTTCTCGAACGCCCAGCGGGGGATCTTGGTGACCACGTAGTCGATGGTCGGCTCGAAGCAGGCGGGGGTCTCGCGGGTGATGTCGTTCTTGATCTCGTCGAGCCGATAGCCCACGGCGAGCTTGGCGGCGATCTTGGCGATCGGGAACCCCGTCGCCTTGCTGGCCAAGGCGCTGGAGCGGCTGACCCGCGGGTTCATCTCGATGACGACCATCCGGCCGTCGCGGGGGTTGACGGCGAACTGGACGTTCGACCCGCCGGTGTCGACGCCGATCTTGCGGAGCACCGCCAGCGAGGCGTCGCGCATCCGCTGGTATTCCTTGTCGGTCAACGTCTGGGCCGGGGCCACCGTGATGCTGTCGCCGGTGTGCACCCCCATCGGGTCGAAGTTCTCGATCGAGCAGACGATCACGGCGTTGTCGGCCGCGTCGCGCATCACCTCCATCTCGAACTCTTTCCAGCCGATCAGGCTCTCCTCGATCAAGACCGAGTGGGTGGGGCTCATCTCCAGCGCGTACTCGACCATGCGGTCGAACTCGTCGCGGTTGTAGGCGATGCCGCCGCCGGTGCCCCCCAGGGTGAAGCTGGGCCGGAGCACGCAGGGGAGCCCGACCTCGTCGCGGATCTTGCGGGCTTCCTCCAGGGTCTCGGCCTGGCCGCTGCGGGCGCTCTCCAGGCCGATCTCCTGCATGCACTTCTTGAACAGGTCGCGGTCCTCGGCCTTGCGGATCGCCTCGGCGCTCGCGCCGATCAGGATGCAGCCGTGGCGGGCCAGCGCCCCCGATTCATGCAGCGCCATCCCCACGTTCAGGCCGGTCTGCCCCCCCAGGGTCGGCAGCACCGCGTCGGGCTTCTCGACGGCGATGATCCGCTCGACCACGTCGGGCAAGATCGGCTCGATGTAGGTGCGATCCGCCATCTCGGGATCGGTCATGATCGTGGCCGGGTTCGAGTTCACCAGGACGACCTCGTACCCGTCCTCCCGGAGGGCCTTGCACGCCTGCGTGCCCGAATAATCGAACTCGCAGGCCTGGCCGATCACGATCGGCCCCGCTCCCAGGATCAGGATCTTCTTGACGTCGGTACGCTTAGGCACGGCAGCTCATTCTCGCGTCGTTAAAGAAGGTGCCAAGTACGGAACCGCGGCTTCGGCCGGCGCGCGGCGAGCCGCGCCCCCCCTCGCATCTCGACCGAGGCGGCGCGGCCCGGAAAATTTCCCGATTCTAGCACCTTGGAAGAACCGCCGACAAGGTCACCGACGCCCCGGTCGACCCTGGGCTCGCCCTGAAACGGCCCTGGTCCGAAAGCGCGGCCGTAACGGTTGAGGGCGCCCCAAGATGGGGCGTGACGATTCGTTCGCGCCCGAACCGCCGTCGAGCCACTCGCACCGTCCTCGTCACTTGCCCGCGTTGACGATGGGCTGGGTGCCGCGGTCGGAGCAGAGGACGACCAACAGGTTGCCGACCAGCGCCGCCTTGCGGTCGTTGTCGAGGTCGACGATCTTCTGGTGCGACAGCCGATCGAGGGCCATCTCGACCATGCCGACGGCGCCCTCGACGATCTTCTGGCGGGCGGCGATCACGGCGCTGGCCTGCTGCCGCTGGAGCATCGCGTGGGCGATCTCCTGGGCGTAGGCCAGATGGCTGATCCGGGCTTCAAGGACCTCGACGCCC
>CALCIC010000235.1 GCA_937907405.1 uncultured Isosphaeraceae bacterium
AGGCATGCTCGCAACGGCCCACTTTGATTACTGTAGGCAACCCAAAAGCAAACCGTCTAGAGCGATTCGCTATCGGCTCGCCGACAAGAATGGTTTGAGTTTGAAATGAGCATGTCTTGCAATACAAGACGTCGGTCCCACGGGTCGTGGAGTGCGGCGGCTTGCCGCCGCTTCCAACACGCATTGCGCGCGGGAGCAAGCTCCCGCACTCCACAGGGCGAACAGTCGAGGCCCAGCGGCGAACCGCGCAAACCATCAGGAAACCGCTATAGACGCTAGTATTGGTCCGCGGAGACGACCTCGCCTCCGGCTCTCGTGGAGAGGAAGCTGAATACCCGAGGGTCCACCGATTCCTTGATGAACCGAACCGATCCGTCGGCGAAGAGGAAGTTGCAGCCCCCGGAATGCAGGCTCCAGAAGTCGTCGGCCCCGGCCCCCTTGTAGTTCGGCACGTCGACCCAGTGCTGGTCGGGCGACGGACCGGTATGACCAAGCACCATGACGTTCGCGGTCTCGCAGTCCTTGACCTTCCATTTCGGATTCGTGCAGACGCGCGAATAGGGGATTACGCCCACCCATGTGGCGTCGGCCACGTTCCGAGAACGCTCGCCTGCCATGAGCGTCGTGCTCGTGCCGTCCTGGACGTCTCGGACGCCGATGCGGCTGTTCCGGTAGAACAGGCCGTTGTTCTGGGCCGGGAATTCCTCGACCTCGAGCTGACCGGCCGAGGCCACATACTGGCCCGGCGAGAGGTCGGTCACGAGGTTCGCGCCCGCGGCGTTCTTCAGGACGACGGGGCCGCTCCCTCCCGTCGAGCTGGGGCAGAGGAAGACGGAGAGGCTCACGGTCCGAATGGTCTGCGAGGCCGGGACCGTGATGGGCACGCTGAAGTTCGCGGCGTTGTAAGCGGCCGACTGCTCCAGATTGTTGAGCAGCATCGTCGCCCATCCCCAGCCGGGGCCGGTTTCGGGGCTGTTGATGTTCGCCGTCTCGGTCCCTGTGATGTACCCTGGAGGGAAAACGTCATGGGTCGCATGGTAGGCGTGCATCCCCAGGCCGATCTGTTTCAGGTTGTTGGAACACTGAGCGCGTCGGGCCGCCTCGCGGGCCGACTGCACGGCCGGAAGCAAAAGGGCGATGAGCACGCCGATGACGGCGATGACCACCAGAAGCTCAATAAGCGTGAATGCTGCGCGTCGATCGCGGATGTTACGCATGGCAATCTCCAGTCAAGATGAATCGCGTTCGGTCGGTATGAAGCCGCCCATGCCGACGACGAGTCGGTGGAAGGACGTGTCATCCAAATCGAGGCGATTCAGAATCTGAAGACTTGCAGCCAGGCGTGGCGAAGCGCCGGGGGCGCCTGCGGCCGCCAGACGCGAATCCGGAGAGATTCCCCCTCGGGCTTCGAGAGGACCGAAGATCCGGGCGGGGGAAGGATGAAGAAGGGCGCGACGCTCGGGAAGGCGTCGACGACGTCGGAGGCCGTTGCGGCGCGGGTGCCGAGTTCGGCCTCGTCGCCGACGCCGCCGTCGGGAGTCTCGAAGTCTTCGTCCTGAAGCAGGCGCACCCAATCGGCCGACGCCTCCGCCTGGCGGAGAGGCGTGCCGGTCAAGGCGGCCAGCAAACAGATGAACACCGCAAGACGTCGCATCAGAGAACTCCCTGGGACCCATTGTCGACACGACCGCGCGGCGGAGTCAAGCGGGACCGTCGACGCCGGACGAATCGCCTTTCAGGCCCTCTCGTGAAAGTGTGGGACAGATGCTCGCGTGGTTCTGGCTGCTCGGCTGCGGATGGCTCGCGGCCACGGTCTCGGGCGTGGCGGGGTTCGGCGGGGCGCTGCTCCTGCTTCCCGTGCTCGTTTTGGCGGTGGGGGACAGGTCCGCGGTCCCGATTTTGACCGTGGCCCAACTTCTCGGGAATCTCTCGCGAGCGGGTTTCGGGTTTCGGGACGTCCGGTGGAGGCCGGCGATCCTCTTCAGCATCGGAGCGATCCCGGCGAGCCTCCTCGGAGCACGCGTCTTCGTCGGGCTCCCCCAGGCCGAGGCGCGCCGGTTCGTCGGCGTCTTGCTCCTCGTCGTCGTCGCCTTGCGACATGCACGGTTCCAGTGGCGGACGACGGAGCGGCTGCTCATCCCGGCGGGCACCGGCGTCGGGTTCGTCTCGGCCGTCGCGGGAAGCGCGGGGCCGCTCGCCGCGGCCGTGTTCCTCGGGCTTGGGCTGCCCGCCCGAGCGTACGTCGCGAGCGAGGCCGTGACGGCGGTGCTCATTCACGTCACGAAGAGCGTGGTCTACCGGCGATACGCCGCGATGAGCGGCGACGACGTTCTTCAAGGCGTCCTTCTGGGGAGCTCGCTCGTAGCGGGATCCTGGACCGGCCGAAAGATCATCGACCGGCTGCCGAAACGCGGGTTCTCCCTGCTGGTCGAGTGCCTGATCGTCACATCCGCCGTCGTTCTCCTGGCTGGAGGGAATTGAGGAATCAGGTCGTCCGTCTCGCCGCCGCGCTTTTTGCATGTCGCGATCGCGGTGCTATACTTTCGCGCGTCGCTAGATCTTGCCAGCCGGCCCCGCTGGACATCCGTTATGAGCGTCGAGACGGCCACGCCTTCACCGGCCGCCTTGTTGAGGCAGATCCCCGGCGAGGCCCGAGGCCAGCGCCACCTGCCGGCGTTGTCCCGGTTCTTCGCGACCTACGCGGCCTATCTCGCGCTCGTCGCCGGCGCGGCGGTCTTGCCCGGCTGGCCGTTCAAGATCGCCTGCGTGGCGGGGGCCGGGTTCGCGATCAGCGGGCTCTACGTGCTCGGCCACGACGCCGGCCACGGCAGCCTGGTCCCGGGGCGCCGGCTGAACCGTTGGCTGGCCCGGCTCGCGTTCCTGCCGGCCTACGCGCCGCTCGCCGCGTGGCACCGGGCCCATGTGTTGTTGCATCACAACTACCTCCGCGTC
>CALCIC010000236.1 GCA_937907405.1 uncultured Isosphaeraceae bacterium
GGCGGGGATCGATCGGGAGGCGAAACCGATCACCTGACCGTACTTGCGCACCGGCTCGCCGGCGGCGATCTCGGCCAGGGCGACCTTGTGGCCCAGCGCGATCGGCTCGCGGACCTCGACGGACCAGGCGCCCAGGTCGATCCGCGCGTGGGCCGGGATCGGTCGGGCGGCGACGGCCACGTTGTCGTCGTCTCGAAGCAGAACGGCCTGGGCCGCGCCGGCAGCGTGCGCCATCATTCAACCTCAGGTAAGGGGGGCTCCGAAGATCGGTCTTGCCAATGGCCAGTCTAGTGGCCCGTCGCGGCTTTGGGAAGCCGCCCGAACTCCTCGCGCTCGACGGTCGTCGACGTCCACCGGCCGTTGTTTCGCGACGCCGTCCGACTCGGCTCAAAAGAGTGCGTCATAATGGCTTGCACGCGCCGCGGGAGCCGGGCCGAGCCGCTTTGAATTCTCTAGTGTTTGCTTGCCGAGGCCGTCCGCGTCTGTTAGGTTGATGATAGGATCTTCGGATTCGTACATTCCATTCGATCGACCATGGGGCGGGGCGAACGGGGCCGTTCGGTCCGGTCACGCGTTGGAATCCGCAGCCGTATCTCACTTTCCATCATCGCGCCGCGTCCTCGCCGCTCGGGCCGATTCCACGACCGCGGCGAGCCGACGTCCACGCCGTCGCCTCGGCCGTGATCGGTCACGCGTTCCGGGCCGTTTCTTGGAAACCAACAGGGGAGTTGTGACGTAATGGCCAAAAGTCGGGATTGGACGGAAATCCTCATTCGACGCGGCGTGATCGGTCCCGACCAACTCAAGGAAGCGGAACGATCCGGCGGCGCGATCGAGGACGCCCTGGTCAAGCTTGGCTACGCGGACGCCGACGACGTCGTGAAGGCCAAGGCCGAACAGCACGGCCTGGCGTTCATCGAGCTGCACGAGGTCGAGATCCCGTCGTCGGTCGTCAACCTCGTGCCCGAATCGCTGGCGCGCGAGAACATCGTGATGCCGATGTCCGAAGGCAACGGCTCGATCCGCGTCATCATGCATGATCCGATGGGCTTCGAGACGATCGAGAAGCTGCGGTTCGTGCTGAACCGCGAGATCGAGGTCGCGCTGGCGCCCCGCGAGGCGATCATCGAGGCGATCAACAAATACTATGGGGCCTCGGCGTCGGAGACCGAGTCGGTCGACTCGATGCTCGTCGAATTCACCGACACCCAGATCGACTACGACGACGACGGGGGGACGCCCAAGTCGTCGTTGACGAACACACTGGAAGAAGGGGACGCGCCGGTCATTCGATTGGTGCATCTCATCATCCAAGAAGCCGTGACGATGCGGGCGTCCGACATCCACGTCGAGCCGTTCGCCGAGCGGGTCCGGATCCGATACCGGATCGACGGCGTGTTGATGGAGCGCGACAGCGCCCCCCGGCGGCTGCTGGGCGCCATGGTCAGCCGGCTCAAGATCATGGGCTCGATCGACATCGCCGAGAAGCGCCGGCCCCAGGACGGCCGGATCAAGATCAACGTCGCCGGCAAGGACATCGACCTCCGTGTCAGCATCCTCCCCACCACCCACGGTCAGTCGGTGGTCATGCGGATCCTCGACCGCGAGAACATCAAGGTCGGCCTCCAGGACCTGGGGTTCTCCGACGACGACTTCGCTCGGTTCAAGCAACTGATCAGACGCCCCAACGGCATCCTTCTCGTCACCGGGCCGACTGGATCGGGCAAGACCACGACCCTGTACGCGGCGCTCAACGAATTGAACCGGCCGGACGTCAAGATCATCACCGCCGAGGACCCAGTCGAATACTACCTCCCGGGCGTGAACCAGTGCGAGGTGAAATCGCGGATCGGGATGACCTTCGCGCGGATCATCCGAGCCATGCTCCGGCAGAATCCGAACATCCTGCTGGTCGGCGAAATCCGCGATTTGGAGACGGCCGAGACGGCCATTCAAGCGTCACTGACGGGACACTTGGTTTTTAGTACATTGCACACGAACGATGCGCCCAGCGCTATTACACGTCTGGTGGATATCGGCATCCAGCCGTTCCTGGTGGCCAGCTCCGTGCTTGCGATCATGGCTCAACGCTTGGTGCGGAAGGTGTGCCCCAAGTGCAAGGTGCGGTACGAGCCCCCGGCGCACATCCTGGCGGGGATCGGCCTCCGCCCCGAGATCGCCAAGAAGGCCAACTTCATGAAGGGCAAGGGCTGCAGCAACTGCGGGAAAAAGGGGTATCGAGGTCGCCTGGGCATTTACGAGTTGATGGTCCTCACCAACCAGGTTCGCGAGATGGCGTTCAAGGGCGAATCGACCATGGCGATTCGTAAAGTCGCTCGCAAACAGGGGATGCGCACGCTGTTCGAGGACGGCGTGATCAAGGCGATCAAGGGGATCACCACGCTTGAGGAGGTTCTGCGGATCACCCAGCACGAGGTGACGGCCGAGCCCGCGCCGACCGCCGCCGCGGCCCCGCAGAAGCCGGCCGGCTGACCGGGGATCGGCGAGGGATCGGCAAGGCGACCGGCGGCGGCGGCGATCCGGGGGATTGCGGCGGCGGTCGGCGCGCCGACCGGCGCCGACGTCTTTCGGTCTTGGAAGCGGTTCCACGCTTGATCCCGCCGCGCCAGGTCCAGATAATGGGTTGTCCAGGGGAAGGCGGCTTCACGCCTAACTCCAACACAGGGCTCACTCATTCGATGGACACCTGGTTTCCGGGACGAAGTCAACCCGAGGCGGACCACATCGCGACGATCAATCGACGTTCCATCGAATTCCTCCTGGGAGGCGAGTGAGGCCAATGGGCACGCTGCTCATCGACAAGTTGCTTCAGACCGTGTGCACGCAGAGGGCCAGCGACCTTCACCTGACCGTCGGCAGCCAGCCGATGTTGCGGCTTCACGGTCACATGCGACCGCTCGCCACCAAGGTGTTGGAGGCGTCCGACACGATGGCTCTGATGAAGAGCATCACGCCGGAGCGTTGCCAGCAAGAGTTGCAGGAGGTGGGGGGGACCGACTTCGGGTTCGCCTTCGGCGAGATGGCCCGGTTCCGGGTGGCGATCT
>CALCIC010000237.1 GCA_937907405.1 uncultured Isosphaeraceae bacterium
CGCCCGCCTCGACCAGCGCGGCGATCTGGACCTTGTAGTTGGCGACCATCTGGTCGAACGTCACGTCGCGGCGGCCGGGGTCGTTGACGTCAATCCCCATCGACAGTTGCTTCTTCGTCGGGCCGATGCTGCCGGCCACGAACCGGGGCTTGTCCGGGTTCCGCCGGGTGTAATCGTCGGCCGCCCTGCGGGCGATCTCGACGGCCCGGACGTTCAGCTCCCGGACGTGCTCGTCGAGACCGTACTCCTCGAGCGAGAGCGGGTTGTTGTTGAACGTGTCGGTCTCGATGACGTCCGCGCCCGCTTCGAGGTAGGCGCGGTGGATGTCCTCGATCATCTTGGGCTGAGACAGGACGAGGACTTCCGTGCAGTTCTTCAGCCTGATCGGGTGGTTCGCGAACCGGCTCCCTCGATAATCCTCTTCGGTGGGTTCGTGCGCGAAGATCATCGACCCCATCGCGCCGTCGAGAACGACGATGCGTTCCGCCAGGATTTCTTCAAGGCGCGACGAAGCGGAGCGAATGCCATTATCCACGATCATGCGTCCATTTCAATGTAGGGAGCGACCCGTTCTCAAGGTCGCCTGACACGACAAATCCAGGCCAAGGAGGCGAGAGGCGAAGCGGCGGGATTCGGATCACGTGCATCGACGTCGTCGTTAGGATTATCCGGGCCGCGCCGCACGGGTGTCAAGCATACTTGATCTGACAAAGGTCGCCGGAGACGGCACCTCGCCCGGGAACCACTCGCCCCTTCGGCGGCGAGTCGAAGGAGCCAAGAAAGGCTCCCGCCTCCTGAACTGGCTTCCCTACATCATTCAATCACGGTATTGGCAACTGATTGACATGAATTGCCAACTGGCGTAAAATGATTGCTAAAGGAGGCTTTTCTATGGATACCATGAACATCGCCCTGCCCGAAGCGATGAAGCACTTCGTGCAGGAACGCGTCAGCGAAGGCGGATACAGCAGCGTCAGCGAATACGTCCGCGCGCTGATCCGCGCCGACCAGAAGCGCAAGGTCGAGGAGCGGATCGACGCCCTGCTGCTCGAAGGGCTGGATTCCGGCACGCCGATCGCCGTCACCCCGGAATACTGGGAAACGAAGAAGCGGAAGCTGAGCGAGCGGCTGGGCAAGCCCATCCAACCCCAATGATCGGGCGTTACCGGGTTCTGCCGGCCGCTGACCACGACCTGGACGCCCAGGCCGGTTATCTGGCGGCGGAAGCCAGCCAGGAAAACCGCCCTGCGGTTCTACGACGCCGCCGGTTCTACCTTCGGCAAGCTCGCCCAGATGCCGGGCATGGGCGAGCGATGGGAATCCAACAACCCACACCTGGCCGGGCTGCGGGTCTGGCGGGTCGAAGGCTTTGAGAAACACTTGATTTTCTACCGAGCTACCGACGACGGCATCGAAGTCGTCCGCGTCGTGCACGGAGCCCGCGACATCAGCAGCGTGCTCGAATCAGGCCGGCTGGATTGAAAGGGAAACGGAGAGGCGCGTCTTTGCCATCTGGAGGAATTCAACGGGTGGCGAATCGTGGTTCATCGAGGAAGCCAGAGAGGGTATGCCGAGATCAAGTAAGGTGCCCCGGGGATCCCCTGCCTGGAAGCCTCACGGCGAATGAGTTAGGCTGATGGCGCTGGGCACTGCACGAATGGGGGCCCTGGCACACTCTGACAGGTATGAGTCATGACGCACGCAGCCGGGGGGAGGTCCCGCCGAGAATTCCTGAAGGCGGGGCTGGCGGGGATGGGGTCGCT
>CALCIC010000238.1 GCA_937907405.1 uncultured Isosphaeraceae bacterium
CCGCGTGATATCCAATTATCTGAAGATGATCCAGGAAGAGGCGTTTCGGTGCAAGAACATCACCGAGAAGCTGCTGGACTTCGCCCGCTGCAACGACATCAAGCGCGAGCGGACCGACCTTGCGGGGTTGATCCAGGGGGTCGTCGACATGATCCGCCACATCGGCAAGTACCGGGGTAAGACCATCGTGTTCCAACCCAAGGAAGCGATCGTGGCCCATGTGGACGGTCAGGAGATCAAGCAGGTCATGCTGAACTTGATGGTCAACGCACTAGAGTCCATGGATGTGGGCGGTCTGTTGCGGATCGAGACCCGATACAACCAGGGGATGGCCGAGGTGGTCTTCAACGACAACGGCTGCGGGATCGCGCCGGACGTGCTGGAGAACATTTTCGAGCCGTTCTTCACCCGTCGCCGCGACGGCAAGGGGACGGGCCTGGGGCTGTCGATCACTCATCGGATCGTCAGCCAGCATCACGGCGAGATCACCGCGTCGAGCCCCGGGGAGGGGATGGGCTCGACGTTCCGCGTCAGCCTGCCGATCCACGCCTCGGAGATCGGCGACGGTCCGGGCGGTCGCGAGGCGGCCTCGGCGTCGCGCGGCTACGCGGCATGACCGCGACCTCCACCACGAATCAGCCCGATGACAAACCGCGGCGCATCGCCGATGAGGCCCCCCGGGCCGTCTCGGCCGCCGTCGACGAACTACGGTCAGCCAGGAAGGGATCAGGGAGAACGCTATGATCGACAAGTCGCGCCGAGGGGGATTGCGGATCTTGTTCGCCGACGACGAGGCGCACCTCCGCGACCTGATGCAGATGGAGCTGCCCAGGCTCGGTCACGAGGTCACGGTCTGCCCCGACGGCACCGCCGCGCTCAAGGCGCTGGAACGCGGATCGTACGACGCGGCGCTGCTGGACATCCGGATGCCGGGGATCACCGGGATCGACGTCTTGACCCAGATCCGCCAGCTCAGTCCGGACACGCAGGTCGTCCTGCTGACCGGCCACGCGACGGTCGACACCGCCGTCCAGGCGCTCCGCCTCGGCGCGTTCGACTACCTGACCAAGCCCTGCAAGTGGGCCGAGCTGGAGGTGATCCTCAACCGCGTCGCCGAGCGCCGCGACATGGCCAACAAGAACACCGCGCTTGAGACCCGGCTGAAGGCCGCCGAGGGGGCGCCCCTCCTGATCGGCGAGACGCCGGTGATGCAGCAGGTCCGCCGCCTGATCGAAACCATCGCCCCCACCGACGCGACCGCGATGATCCTGGGAGAGACCGGCACCGGCAAGGAGTTGGTGGCGCGCAACCTTCACGACAAGAGCGAGCGCGCCCAGCGCGTCTTCATCCCGGTCAACTGCGGCGCCCTGCCCGAGAACCTGGTCGAGAGCGAGCTGTTCGGCCACCACAAGGGGGCGTTCACCGGCGCGGAGACCAACCGCAAGGGGCTCTTCGAGGTCGCCAACGGCGGCACCTTGTTCCTCGACGAGGTGGGGGAGCTGGACAAGAGCGTGCAGGTCAAGCTGCTCCGGTTCCTTGAAGCGGGCGAGATCCGCCGGGTCGGTGAGAACGAGCCGTTCCGGGTCGACGTCCGGGTCGTCTGCGCGACCAACCGGGACCTCCGCGACATGGTGGCCAACGACCTGTTCCGCGAGGACCTGTTCTTCCGGCTCAACACGTTCGAGATCGTCCTGCCGCCGCTTCGCGAGCGTCGACAGGACGTCCCCGAGCTGGCCCGGCACATGCTCTCGCGGTACGCCGCGCGGCGGGGGTTGATGGAGACCTCGATCTCGGCCGAGGCGATCGACGTCCTGATGAACTGCGACTGGCCGGGCAACATCCGCGAACTGGCCAACGCCGTCGAGCGCGCCCTGATCCTCGCCGGCAACGGGCCGATCCGCCCCGAGCACCTGCCGACCCAGCACCCGTCGCGGTCGAGGGCCCAGCATCCCGGGGCGGCGCAGCCGATCGCCTCGCCTCACTTCGCGATCCCCGACGGCTCCCCCACGCTCCGCGACATCGAAATGAGCTACATCCAGGTCGTCCTCGAAAAACACAACGGCAACAAGCCGGCCGCTTCCAAGGAACTGGGCATCAGCCTCAAGACGCTTTACAACAAGATCAATCAACTTCAGCAGATGTGAATGGGCGGCCGCGCCGGCTGGACGGTTCACTTCCAGGCGGTCCGCTGCTATGATGCGGAATGAGGGCGCGTCGTCTCGACGCGCCGGCACTCGCGCCGCGGCCCTTCCGAGGGGCGGCGACGGCCTCTCTTCGATTACGAAGGCGGTGGACCGATGAGCTGTCGACTTCCGCGGCGACGTTTCTTGCATTCGGCCTCGGCCCTGGGGCTGGGCGCCGGGCTGGGTTCCTGGGAGCTTCTGCGGGGGATCACCCCGGCGGCCGAAGACGCCAAGGTCGGGCCCGAGATGGTCCGCCTCCGGCCCGAGATCGAGCCGGTCGTCCGCTGGATCGAGGAGACGCCCCAGGATAAGGTCTTCGAGAAGGCCGTGGCCGAACTCAAGGGGGGCCTGTCGTACCAGGCGCTTCTGGGCGGGCTGTTCCTGGCGGGCATCCGCAACATCCAGCCCCGGCCGGTGGGCTACAAGTTCCACGCGGTGATGGTCATCAATTCGGCGCACATGCTTGCGCAGTCGGCGCCGTTCTCGGAGCGTCTCCTCCCGTTGTTCTGGGCCCTCGACAACTTCAAGTCGTCGCAGGCTCAGGACGTGAAGGAAGGGGACTGGGCGCTCGGGCCGGTCGACGAGCCGCGCGTGCCCAGGCCGCACCAGGCGAAGGCCGATTTCGTCAAGGCGATGGATGAGTGGGACGTTAGCGCGGCCGACGTCGCCGTCGCGGGCCTCTGCCGGGGGTCGGGGGCGGCCGAGTCGATGGAGCCGTTCTGGCGGATGGGGGTCCGCGACCAGCGCGACATCGGCCACAAGGCGATCTTCACGGCCCAGAGCTGGCGGACCTTGCAGGCGATCGGTTGGGAGCACGCCGAGCCGGTCCTCCGCTGCCTCGCTTACGGCCTGCTCTACCTGGGCGACGACCGCCCCGGGCCGATCGGACCGTACGCGACCAACCTGGAGAACGCCCGCAAGATCCGCGACGACTGGCAGGTCGGCAAGTCGGACCCGGGCGCGACCCGCGCGCTGCTCGCAACCCTCCGCCAGGCTTCGCCCGAGGAGGCGTCGGCCGAGGCCGTCAAGCTGCTGGGGCAGGGGATCGCCCCCGGCTCGCTCTGGGACGCGGTCGTCCTCCATTCGAGCGAGCTGATCATGCGCAACCCCGGCATCCTCGCGATCCACGCGACGACCGCGGCGAATTCGCTGCACTACATCTTCGGGGCCAGCGGCGACGATACCACGCGGAAGCTGGCGCTGCTTCAGGCCGTCGGCTGGCAGCCGATGTACCGCCAGCGGATTAAATCGCCCAAGCCGCTGACGATCGACGAGTTGCAAGGCGAGACCCCGACCGGGACCGGCGAGGAGGCGGTCGGCGAAATCTTCGCGGCCGTCGACGGCGACCGCGCCCTCGCCGCCGCCAAGACGACGGCCTACCTGGAGCGCGGCGGATCGACCAAGTCGATCTTCGACGCCGCCCGCCGGATGATCTTCCATAAGGGGACCGGCAGTCATGATTACAAGTACGGCGCGGCGATCTGGGAAGAGTGCGTCGCCGCGACCGATCCCAAGTGGCAGCCGCGCCTGGCCGCCGCCGCCATGTTCAACCTGCCGGGCGCCGGCAAGGCCGACAGCCCGCTGATGATCCGCGCTCGCGACGCGGTGGCGAACGTCATGGGCTGAGCGGAATCGCCTCCATCGCTCAGCCGTTTCGCTTCAGTTCCTTGTACGCCTCGACGGCCATCCGGTCGCAGGCTTCGTTCTCGGGGTGTCCGCGGTGGCCCAGGACATGGGTCACCCGGACCTTGTGCTTGGTCAGCAACTCGTCGAGCCGCTGCCAGAGATCGACGTTCTTGACCGGCTTGAGCGTGTTGCCCTCTTTGCGCTGCCAGCCGCGGCTCTTCCAGTTGGGCAACCACTCCTTGACCCCCTTGGCGACGTACTGACTGTCGGTGACGACCTCGACCTGACACGGCCGCTTGAGCGAGGCCAGGCCCTCGATGACGCCGGCCAACTCCATCCGGTTGTTGGTCGTGTCGGGCTCTGCGCCCGAGGCGTTGCGCTCCTGCCCGCTGGCGGGATGCTGAAGGATGTACGCCCAGCCCCCCGGGCCCGGGTTGCCGCTGCATGCGCCGTCGGTAAAGAGCTTGACGAAGTCGGCGGGGGCCGTGGCGTCCGGTTCCATAAGCGGTTTTCGATCCTTGATCGCCCGTTCGAAATGGGGGGCCGGGCCTCTCGGACGATGAGAGGCCCGCGCTCGACCTTATGATCGGGGCAAGTCGCGAAACCGTCAAGCCGGGCGCCGGTCCGGCGCTCAGTATTTGCGGACGACGCCGACCAGCACGCCGAGGACGTCGACGTGGTCGCGGTAGATCGGCTTGAGCGCCCGATTGGCGGGCTCGAGCCGGACCTTGCCGCGGTCGCGGTAGATCTTCTTGAGCGTCGCCTCGCCGTCCTCGTCGCGGACCGCCACGATCTGGCCGTCGCGGGCCTGTTCCTGCTTCTTGATGATCACGAAGTCGCCGTCGGCGATGTGCTCCTCGATCATCGAGTCGCCGGTGACCTTGAGGGCGAACTTGGCGCCGTCCTCGACCCAGTCGGAGAAGCTCAACTCGTCGTTCTGCTCGATCGCCTCGATCGGCTGCCCCGCGGCGATCCGCCCTACCAGCTTCACGCCGGTCGGCTGGGTCGTCGCCGACTCCTCGAGGAGCTGGATCGCGCGCGACATGTTCGGCTCGCGATGGATCAGCCCTTTCTTCTGGAGCGCCTTGAGGTGGCACATCACGCCGTTGGGGCTCTTGATCTGGAAGTGAACCCCGATCTCCCGAACCGTGGGACCGTATCCTCGTCCGTGGATCTTGCTGCGAATGAAGTTGTAGATCTCGCGCTGGCGAGGCGTAAGCGAGTCGAGGTCG
>CALCIC010000239.1 GCA_937907405.1 uncultured Isosphaeraceae bacterium
ATCCTCATGACGAGTTTCGCCATGACCGCGGGAATGACGCCGCTGGCCCTTGGCTGGGGCGAGGGAGGCGAACAGTCCGCGCCGCTGGGGCGGGCCGTCGTCGGCGGGCTGGTCGCCGCGACCTTCGCGACGCTCGTCGTGCTCCCGTCAATCTTCGCGATCGTTCAGGGGGGAGCCGGCCGAGACTCGGCGTCGGTGGACCCGGACGACCCCGAGAGCCGCTACTTCGACCACCCGAACCGGACCGCGGACCTTCGCGAAGAGGAGCGCGGATCGTGAGGAGCCGTCAGCATCGAAAGGGAGCACCGACCATGGGGACGAATCCTCGACGCTTCGGGACGGTTCTCACAGGCCTCGGCCTGCTCGCCCCCCTCAATGCGGGTTGCGGGGAGTCGACCGGCGAGGTGCGCGCGAAGGGGCCCTCGGCCGGCCCCCCGCCGGTCGTCCGCGTCACCACGGTCGTCCCCGAAAGGACGACCCTCCGCCGGACGACGGAAGAGCCGGGGCAGATCGAGGCGGCCGAGACGACGCCCCTCTACTCCAAGCTCGCCGGCTACGTCGAGGCCGTCGCGGTCGACATCGGCGACGAGGTCAAGAAGGGGCAGACGCTGGCCGAGCTTCATGTGCCGGAGATCGAGGCGGACCTCAAGCACAAGCGGGCCCTGATCGAACAAGCCCAGGCCGAGAAGAAGCAAGCCGAGGCGACCGTCGAAGTCTCCCACGCAGGCGTCGCGAGCGCCGAGGCGAAGGTCGCCGAGATCCGCGCCGGCGTCATCAGGACCGATTCGGACGTGGCCCGGTGGCGATCGGAGTTCACCCGCGTCGAGCAACTGTTCCGCGAGCGGGCCCAGACCGGGACCCTCCTCGACGAGACCCGGAACAAGCTCAAGACGGCCGAGGCCGCGCAAGAGGAGGTTAAAGCCCAGATCGACTCGGCCGAGGCCGCGCGAGCCGAAGCCAAGGCGCTTCTCGACAAGGCCGGGGCGGACGTCGAGGCCGCCGCGTCGCGCATCGAGGTCGCCCGCTTCGAGGCCGAGCGCGCCGAGGCGATGGCAGGGTACGCCAGGGTGCTCGCCCCCTTCGACGGCGTCGTGATCCGCCGGGGAGTCGATACCGGACACCTCACCACGCCCGGCGCGACCGGGGAACTGCTGTTCATCGTCGCGCGCTCGGACGTCGTCACCATCACCGTGGGCGTACCCGAGATCGACGCTCCGTTCATCAACGCCGGCGATCCGGCGCGGGTCCGCCTCCAGGCGCTGGCGGGGAGGATCTTTGAAGGAGAGGTTACCCGCACCGCCTGGGCCCTCGACGCGGCGACCCGGACGTTACGCGTCGAGATCGACCTTCCCAACCCGGACAAGGTGCTTCGGCCGGGGCTTTACGCCTATGCGACGATCGTGGCCGAGGAGCGCAAGGACGTGCTGACCGCGCCCGCGACGGCCGTCGTCTCGGACGGGGGAAAATCCTACTGGGTGGCCGTCGTGGACGGACGGGCGCGGCGGAAGGAGGTCAAGCTGGGGCTGAGCGACGGCAAACGGGTCGAGATCGTCTCCGGCCTGAGCGGTTCCGAGGCGATCGTCGAGGCCAACGCCTCATCGCTCGCAGACGGTCAACCCGTCGAACGAAACAGCCCGTGAGGGGCGTTCTCAGGCCGAAGAGTCGCCCCAATCGGCGAAATCCGACTCCCGATTCTGCTCGCTCGGACAATCGGATGATTCGGCCGGACCGCCACGAACGAAAAACAAGGAAGTCCGGGACCGCGAGGCCAGGGAGGGCCCTTCCATTGAGATTCAGGACGCCAGCGAAGGTGCCCCGGTTCATCGGGCCGGCGATTGCGACCCTCATGCTCGGCGCCGCCGCGCCGTCGGATGAGCCCCCGGGCGCGCGCGTGCCCATTCGGTTCGAGGCGCGCGGCGAGCCGGTCGGGCCCGCGGTTACGCTCCCCCCGGCCCTCCCGGAGGGCGCGCCGCCGACCGAGCCATCGGCCCTGGCGACCCCCCCGGAGGAGGAACTCGGGGCGCCGCTGGTTCCGGATCAGGTCATCCAGCCGATCGACTTGCCCGGCGCGCTTCGCCTCGCGGGGGCGCGCGACCTGGATATCGCGATCGCCCGCGAACGGGTCTTCGAGGCCCTTGGCGCGTTGCAGCAGGCGCGGGTGCTCTGGCTGCCGAGTCTCTATATCGGGCCGAACTGGATCCGACACGACGGCCAGGCCCAGATCGTTCAAGGGCAGGTGCAGTCGATCAGCAAGAGCTCGCTTTTCCTTGGCGGCACCGCCGCGGCGGGTTCAAGCGTCTCCGGCCCGATCCCGGCCGGCGGCCCGGCGCAGGTCTCGGGGCTGACGTCCATCCTCCGTTTCTCGGACGCCATCTTCGAGCCGCTTGCGGCGAGGCAGGTCGTGGACGCCCGCGAGGCCTCGATCCAGACCGCGACCAACGACGCCCTGCTCGGCCTTGGCGAAGCTTACCTGGACGTCCAGCAAGCGGCCGGACGACTGGCCATCGCTCGGGAGGCCGCCGCGAACGCCGCGAGTCTGACGAGCCTCACCACGTCCTATGCTCGGAGCGGATCAGGACTTGAAGCCGACGCGAGGCGCAGTCTCGCCGAGCGGGAGCGACAGCGGAAAAACGTCGAGCTCGCCGTGGGGGAGATCGAGATCGCGTCGGCCGAACTCGTCAGGCGCACCCGACTCGACCCCCGCCTGGTCGTCGCGCCGATCGAGCCCCCGGAGATGGTGCTCAGAATCGTTCCGGACGGCTGTTCGGTGGACGACCTGATCGTCACGGCCTTGAGGAACCGGCCGGAACTGGTCGAGGCCCAGGCGCTCGTCGCGGCGACCCTCACCCGGTTGAAGCAAGCGAAGTTGCGGCCGTTCATCCCCAGCCTCGCGTTCCGCTATTCGGGAGGCGGGTTCGGCGGCGGCGCCAACGCCTTCTTCGGCGATTTCAGCGCTCGGAGCGACGTCGACGTGAATCTCTACTGGGAACTTCAGAACCTGGGCTTCGCCGATCGAGCCATCGCCAAGCAGCGTGCCGCCCAGCAAAGGACGGCCCACCTTGGCTTTTTGAAGATTCAGGACCGCGTGGCGGCCGAGGTCGTCGGGGCCGAGAAGCAGCGGATCGCGGCGGCCCGACGAATGGCGGCCGCGAGCCGGGCCGTGCCCGAGGCCGAGGCGTCGCTGGCCCTCAACCTGACGAACATCCGCCGAGGGGCCGGGCTTCCCGGAGCGACCCGCCCCATCGAGGTCCTCCAGCCGATTCAGGCCCTCGCCCAGGCCCGAATCGACTACCTCGACGCCGTTCTCGCCTACAACCGGAGCCAATTCCGCCTTCAACGCGCCCTGGGACGGCCCGCGACCCTTGAGCAAGGCGCGCCCTCGCCCGGAGGTCGCGCGGCCCAACCCCACGGCGGGGGTTCCAGCGAGAGTCAGCGGGTCGCCTCGGCGCCGCGGACCGCGCCGAGCGCGGCCCTAACCTCTCCGCGTTAGTTGACTCTCGCGCCCTCGCCGTACTGCTTCTCATACCATTCCTTGTACGGGTTGACCTTGGGGCCGACGGCGTCCTCGTTTTCGAGTCGGGGCAGAACGTCCCGCCACCAGGCGTCGTAATCCTTGCGGAGTCGGGCGACCACGTCGGGATGATCGGCCGCGACGTTCGTCTTCTGGCCGGGATCGGCCTGGAGGTCGTATAGCTCGGCGTCGTTCACGAGCGCGTAGCGTTCGTCGCGAATAGACATATTGACGTACTTGTTTGATTCGGCCTCCCCCTTCTTCCAGCGGCCGACGTGGGTGACGAGCGTCCGGTCGGGCCACTCGACCTTCTGGTCCTTGAAGAACGGGGCGAGGCTGCGGCCCTCGACCTGGCGGCCGACTTCGGGCGTCAGGTCGGCGCCGGCGATCTGGGCGAGCGTGGGGAAGACGTCGATGTGGGCGGCGAGCGCCGAGACGTCCCGCCCTCCCTCGATCGCCGCGGGCCATCGCCAGAACGACGGGACGCGCGTGCCTCCCTCGTAGGGGGTCACCTTGCTCCCGCGCATCCCGGCGTTGAAGACCGGGACGCCGATGGTCCCGCCGTTGTCGGTCATGAAGATCACCAGCGTGTCGCGCTCGATCCCCCATTCCTTCAGCGCCGCCGTCAACCGGCCGAAGTTGTCGTCGATGTTCTCGATCATGCCGTAGAACCTGGCGACCTTCTCCGTCCCCTCGCCGGCGTGACGCTTGGCGTACTCTTCGGGGCATTGCAGGGGCGTGTGGGCCGCGTTCGGGGTGATGTAAGCGAAGAACGGGGCGTCGGTCTTGCGCCTGGCGTCGATCCACCTGAGCGCCTGGTTGAAGAACACGTCGGTGCAGTAGCCGTCGGTCTTCTCGAACACCCCGTTGTGGCGGACCGCCGGGCTGAAATAGGTGTTGCCGGGGGCGTCGCCGCAGCTCCCGGGGTAGCTTTGGCCGATCCCGCCTGCGCCGTGAATGTACGTCTCGTCGAACCCCCGGCGCTCGGGCTGATACGCTTCCTCGTCCCCCAGGTGCCACTTGCCGAAGATCCCGGTCGCGTAGCCGCTGGATTTGAGCACCTGCGCCAGGGTCGTCGCCTTCAGGCTCAGGCGCTCGCGCTCGTTGATCGTATGTGTGACTCCCGATTTGAACTCGTGCCGCCCCGTCAACAGCGCGGCGCGGGTCGGGGCGCAGGTCGGGCTGACGTGGAAGTTGGTGAACCGGACGCTCTGCTCCCGGAAGGCGTCGACGTGCGGCGTCTTGACGATCGGGTTGCCATGGCAGGAGAAGTCGCCGTACCCGACGTCGTCCGGCATGACGATGATGATGTTCGGCTTGGCCGGCGCGGCGGCCGAGACCGGCGCGCCGAGGCCGAGGATCGACAGGCTGATTCCGACCGCGAACAACAAAGCTCGATACATCAACGCGCGCCTCCTCTTGTTCGACGAATGCTAGGGCGAGGATTGTTCCGGGAGCCTCCCCCTCCCATCTCGAACTCAAGTCCGTTCGCGAGCCGAGGACCGACCACTCCAAACCCAGTTGCGAGAGAGTCCCCCTCTGGGGTGCGGCGGCTTGAAAAAGGGAGCGGACGCCCGGCGTGGTCGCCGGGCGTCCGTTGTGAAGACCCTTGAGGATCGGTTCGGCTCGATCAGTACGAGTCGGACGAGATGGTCTCGCCGTTGCCCCGGGTGCCGAGCGCCCACCAGGTCGGGTAGGAGATGGAGTCCTTGATGAACCGCACGCTGCCGTCCGCAAGCGCGACGTTCACCCCGCCGGAATGGTAGCTGTTGGACGACTGCATCTCGGCGTGGCCGGCCTGCGGGCAGCATCCGTACCGGCAGGCGCCCCACTTCGACCCGTTGGGCGTGATGACGGTGTTGAACATCGTGTTGCCCATCGATCCCTCACCCCAGTGCTGGCCGCGGTCGTTGTTCCTGCTGGTCTTGAAGGCCGTGTCGCACAGCAGCATGTCGGCCT
>CALCIC010000240.1 GCA_937907405.1 uncultured Isosphaeraceae bacterium
TACGCGTTTCATCATCGGTTGGGAATCTCCCGGGCCGCGACGTTCGCGACTCGGGACCGACGAGGAAACTATAACGGCGGGACGGGAGGCGGGGACGAAAGATCAAAGGATATCGCGAGAAGAATGTGTGAAGGTGGCTCGGGGCGGCGTCGGGAGGTCAATCGTCGTCGTCGGGTTCGAGGTCGTCGGTCGGCTCGGGGGGGGCGATCCGCGCCGAGGCCGCGACGGCGACCGGTTGGGCGGACGACTCGGCCCGCGCCGTGGCGCCGTTGCGGCCCAGGAGCCGGACGTTGCCCGCGCCGACGATCTCCTCGATCTCGGCGACCATGCCGTCGTCGCATCGAATCCGCAGCGAGGCGCCGGCGCGGTAGATCGCGCGGCGCACGTTCTCGATGCCGAAGATCTCCAGATAGAGGTCCAGGCCGCCGGGGTGGACCCGGACGATCCGCAGCAGCCGCTCGAGCTCGGTGGTCTGCTGGAGCCCCTTGTAGAGCCGGACGACGACGCCGCGCGCCAGCTCGGACGAGGCCGAGGCGATCGGGATGAACTTGCTGATCACCAGCTCGGGAGGGTCGCGGCGGCGGTCGATCGTCCCCTTGGCGAAGCCGATCGCGTCGTTGACGACCAGGTCGCCGAGCTTGGCGAACTCCTCGGGCCAGAGCATCGCCGGCGTGCTGCCGCTGAGGTCCTCGAACGTCAGCTTGGCCATCCGGGTCAGCCCCGACCGGCTCTTCTGGACGTTCCGGACCTGGACGTTCGTGATCATGCCCCCCAGGATCACCTCGCACTTGTCCGCGGCGGCGGCCAGGTCGGTCGTCCGATGCGTGGAAAGCGCCTGGAGCGTCGCCGCGTAACGCGTCAGGGGATGGTTCGACATATAAAACCCCAGCGCCTTCTTCTCGCCGGAGAGCAGGTCGACGTCGGGCAGCTCGGGGACGTCGGGCAGGTTGGCCATGCCGGGCGCGGGGCCGTTCGGGGAGCCGTCGGGCGCCTCGTCGGGCTCGTCGAACAGGCCGCGCTGGCCGCGCTTGCGGTCTTCCTGCTTGGCCTGACCGGCCTGCATGGCCCGGGGGAGGACGGCGAGGAGCTGCGCCCGCCGCGCGCCGAAGCCGTCGAACGCCCCGGCGCGGATTAAAGTCTCGGCGGCGGCGGCGCTCACCTCGCGGCTCGACACGCGTTCGAAGAACTCGTCGAGGCTGCGAAACGGGCCGCCGTCCTCGCGGGCCTTGAGGATCGCCTCGACGGCCTTGACGCCCACCCCCTTGATCGCCGCCAGGCCGAACTCCACCTTGCCCTCGGTCACGACCGAGAACGCGGCGTCGCCCCGGTTGACGTCCGGCCGCTGCACCTCGATGCCCATCCGGCGGCAGTCGTCGATGTGTTCGACGAAGAACTTGTCGCGCTCGGCGCCGTTCATCTCCGACGACAGCACGGCCGCCATGTACTCGGTCGGGAAGTGCGACTTCAGGTAGGCCGTCTGGTAGGCCACAAGCGCGTAGGCCGTGCTGTGCGACTTGTTGAAGCCGTAGCCGCCGAAGAATTCGATGAGCGCGAAGATCCGCGACGCCTGGTCGCGCTCCAAGCCCTTCTCGACCGACCCCTTGATGAACTGGTCGCGGCCCTCGGCGATGGTCTCGGTCTTCTTCTTCGAGATCGCCTTGATGCAGGCGTACGCCTTGGAGAGCTCGATGCCCCCCAGGCGGTTGAGGATCCGCATGACCTGTTCCTGGTAGACCATGACGCCGTAGGTCTCTTCCAGGACGTCGCGGAGCACCGGATGCAGGTAGGTGGCCTGCTTCCGCTTGTTCTTCACGTCGACGTATTCATCGACCATACCGCCGTTGAGCGGGCCGGGGCGGTACAGCGCGTTGGTCGCGATGATGTCGGCGAAGCGGTCGGGCTTCATCTTCACCAGCAGGTCGCGGATGCCCGCGCTTTCGAGCTGGAAGACCCCCTTGGTCTCGCCGCGCTGGAGCAGCTCGAACGCCTTGGCGTCGTCGAGCGGCAAGTCGTCGATGTCGATCGGCGCATCGGGGTTGCGCTGGTTGATCAGGCGGACGGCGGCTTCGAGCGTCGTCAGGTTGCGGAGGCCGAGGAAGTCCATCTTCAGCAGACCGGCCTTCTCGACGTCCCCCATGTCCCACTGGGTGCAGACGACCTCTTCCTTGTCGCCTCGGCGGATCACCTGCAACGGCACCAGCGACTCCAACGGCTGATCGGCGATCACCACGCCGGCCGCGTGCGTGCTGGCGTTGCGGACCGATCCTTCCAGTCGCCGGGCGAAATCGAGCAGCCGCTCGACGTCCGGGTCTTGCTCGGCCATCTTGCGCAGGGCCGGCTCCTCCTTGAGAGCCTCGTCGAGCGTGATGTTCAGCCGGGTGGGGATCAGCTTGTTGATCTCCTCGACCCGCGCGAGCGGCAGGTTGAGCGCCCGGCCGACGTCCTTGATGGCCGCCTTGGCCTTCATCGTGCCGAACGTGCCGATCTGCGCCACGTTGGCCTGGCCGTACTTCCGGCGGACGTACTCGATGCCCTCGTACCGCCGCTCCTGGCAGAGGTCGATGTCGATGTCGGGCGCCTCCGACCGATTCGGGTCGAGGAACCGCTCGAACAGCAAGTCGTACTTGAGCGGGCATACGTTGCTAAGGTAGAGCACGTAACTGACGAGCGCGCCGCAGGCCGAACCGCGCGCCAGCGCCGGGATGCTCTGCTCGCGGGCGTAGCGGACGAAGTCCCAGACGATCAGGAAGTACGACGCGAACCCCATCCGGTTGATGACGCCCAGCTCGTGGTCGAGGCGTTCGCGGACCTCGACCGGGGGCGACGCGCCGTAGCGGGCGATGAGGCCCTGCTCGCAAAGCTCGCGGAGGTAGTCCTCGGCGGTCTTCTCCTCGGGAGGCTGGAACGAGGGGAACTGGCGCTTGCCCAGCCCCATGCTGACGTAGTTGTCCTCGACCATCTCGGCGATCCGGGCCGACCGCGCCACGGCCTCGTCCTGACCGCCGGCGATCGCGTACATCTCGTCGGGGCCGCGGACGTGGAACTGGTCGGACAATCGGCCGTCGTCGGCGACGAACCGGGGTTTGTCCAGCGGCTGGTCGATGGTCTTGCCCGTGTTGATGCAGAGCAAGACGTCGTGCGCCCGGTGGTCGTCCTGCCGCAGATAGTGGGCGTCGCTGGTCGCCACCAGAGGCATCCCCAGCCGGTTGGCCAGATCGACCTGCCGCTCCATCGCGTCGCGCTGGATTTGCAGGCCGTTGTTCTGGATCTCGACGAAGAAGTTCTCCTCGCCGAAGGTCTGCTGGTACCAGATCGCCAACTTCTCGGCCGCCGCCGTCCGGTCGTGCAGCAGGTGCTGCGAGAACTCGGACCCGACGCAGCCCGACAGGCAGATCAGCCCCTCGCTGTGCTGGGCCAGCAACTCCTTGTCCATCCTCGGCTTGTAGTAATAGCCCTCCTGGTACGACCGCGACGTCAGCCTCAGGAGGTTTCGAAACCCCGTGCCGTTCTTGGCGAGAAGCGTCAGGTGATACGCGAACTTTTCATCCCCCGACCCGTTCGTCGAGCGGTCGGTGCGCTTGCCGGGCGCGACGTACGCCTCGATCCCCACGATCGGCTTGATCCCGGCGTGCTTCGCCTCGCGGAGGAACTCGACCGCCCCAAACATGTTGCCGTGGTCCGTCACCGCGATCGCCGGCATCCCCAGCGCCTTCACCTGCTTGACCAGGTCCGGCAGCTTGTTCTGGCCGTCGAGCAAGCTGTAGTGGCTATGGCAATGCAAGTGGACGAACGGGCGGCTGGACATGGGCGAACACTCTCCCTAGAGGATCAACGCGGCTTTGGACCCCGCGTCCAGGACATTCCATTCTACCAGACTCCCGACGGTTCGACGAAGATCGCCGGATCGAGCCTGGGGGGATTCGACAGCCCTTACGGATCATCCAACGTATGCCGAGAGTGGATGCAGCCAGATGAGTCGCGATTCGCAACCCTTCCCCCAAACTCCTGCTCCCAACATGACCTAGGCTTATTATGTGCTGCCGCCCTCGCCGCGGCGCGACGGCCTTTTTTCCCCATGAGCCAACCCGTTCTCCAGGATTCGACTTGATCGACGGCGTTCCCCGGCCCCAAGACTCGACACACCGACTCCGAAACGCCGCGATAATAAACGCACAAACACGCGTCCAGGAGTGCGTCGTGTCACCAATGGAGGAGAAAATGTTGGCGAGATCGATTGGATGGTTGATTTCCAGCCTGTCGCCTAATACACTAAAAGATGAATGATCTTAAAGAAATTCGCCCTCTGGAACCCCGCCGAGCCCGAGGATTGAGCCGCTCAGGTGCATCGATCGATGGTTCGTTGGTCGTCGTTACTCACGTTCGCGTCCGCCCGTCCGAGACGATCCTGCTCTTGACCAGCCCGGCGTCTTTGGGAGGTCTGGGCGACTGGAGCAAGTCAGTCAACTCAGGAGGTTTCTCGTGTACAGATCGAGTCTAATCCAAGGCGTCGGCGTTGCTCTTTTGGGCCTCTGCGGGATCTCGGTCGTGGGATGCTCCGGCGGAGAGCCAGTGCAGACGAAGGCCGACAAGCAGGCTCAACTGGAACAACAGAAGGCGGAGATCGCGGCGAACACCGCCGCGGCCAAGGCGGCCGCCGCCACTCATGCAACCAAAAGAAGAAGAAGGTAAGGCGATCGTCGGCCAGTCCCACGATCGTGACATCCACCAAAATCCGTCTGATCGCCACGCACTGCGTACATGCAAGGAATCGTCTTTATGAACCGAAACCGAGATCGAACCGGCTTCACGCTGATCGAACTGCTGGTGGTGATCGCGATCATCGCCGTCCTGATCGCCCTGTTGCTCCCCGCCGTCCAGGCGGCGCGCGAGGCGGCCCGCCGCGCCCAGTGCGTCAACAATCTGAAGCAGATGGGCCTGGCCGCGGCCAACTACCAGTCCACCAACCAATCGTATCCGCTGCGGAACGCGACCGGGACTTACTCCGCGGTGTGCGGCACGCCTTGCACCTATGGGAACTTCAGCGGTCAGGCGATGATGCTGCCGTTCATGGAGCAGACGGCGGTCTACAACGCCTGCAACTTCATGCTGGCGGCGTATCCCGGATTCGGCGACGCCGGCCCGCCGAATTCGACGGCCGTGAACACGCGGATCAACGCGTTCCTCTGCCCTTCCGACGGCCAGACGATGAACACCAGCGGCGGGATCATGCTCAACAACTACTACGGCTCGTGCGGCACGACGACCGACCCGTGGAACAGCACGGGGAGCACGGGGGTCTTCGCGTACAGCACTTCCTACGACGTCAGCGCCCTGACCGACGGGACCTCCAACACGATCATGTGGGCCGAGGCCCTGGTCGGCAACAGCCAGCCGACGAAGGCCCACCGAACATCGGTCGGGATCAACAACATCTCGGGGCGCGGCTTAAGTCCCATAGTCGGCGTCAACGGCGG
>CALCIC010000241.1 GCA_937907405.1 uncultured Isosphaeraceae bacterium
TGGGGGAGGACCGCCGGTCCTCGTCGGGGCCGAACATCGGAATGAAGCCGAGGTAGTCGCCGCCGACGTGCCGGGCCGGTTCGTAGTGGTCCCAGAATTCGTAGCCCGGAACCGATCGCGGCCGCTCGGGAAGGAGCGCCTGCATGACCTGGCGGGCGAATTGCAACTCGCGCTCGAGCTCGTTCTGCCTGACCAGGTCGCGGTGGAGCCGGGCGTTCTGAACAGCCACGCTGATCTGGCTCGCGACCGCCGCCAGCAGGTCGAGGTCGTCCCCCTCGAACTGGCCGCCGTCGTCGTCGGCGCCGATCTGGACGACGCCGATAGGCTTCCGCGTCTGGTCGAGGATCGGCACGCACATGAGCGAGCGAATATGGCTCTCGGAAACGCTCAGGCTGTCGGAGAATTCGGCCGGCACGTTCTTGCTCAGAATCGCCTGCCCCCCCTCAAGCACGCGGTCGAGGATCGTCTTGCTGACCATCACGTCGCTTGTCGGCCCGCTGCGGGCCTTCACGATCTCGGGAGTCAGCGCGCGGTTCTCCGCGTCGACCAACAGGACGAATCCTCGCGAGGCGAGGGGAAAGATGTCGAACAACGTGCCAAGCACGCGGTCGAGCAGCTCGTTCAGGACCAGCGTGCCGCCGAACGCCTGGCTGATCTGCTGTAACGCCCGGAGCTTCTCCTCGGCGCGGACGATCGGGGCGCCGCGGTCGGTCGGAGCGGCCATGTCGATCGCCGCGAAGACCGTCGACTGGTCGCCCACGCCGTCCTGAATCTGGATCGACTGGGCGTGGTATCGGAGCGTCCCCCCGCCGATCGCCACCATCGCCCCGTTGACCAGCGCGACCGGCCGGGCCAGCCGCTCGCCGTCGACGAACGTGCCGCGCGTGCTGTCGAGGTCCCGAATCAGGCAGTCGCCGTTGCGGCGGACGACCTCGGCGTGACGGCGCGAGACCGACTTCGGTTCGAGGACCACGTCGCAATCATGATTGCGGCCGATCAGCGTCGACTCGCGGTCGAGCCGAAACACCCGTCCCGCGCTGGAGCCGCCGACGATCTGAAGGATCGGAACATTTTGCAAGTCAGCAGCCATGACGAGCGGCCTCTTGATCCTCGACCCGCCGTTCCGCAAGGGACGGCCTCGCCCATCGACTAAGATATTGAACGCGAGAGACGGACTCCACCTTACCGTAGTTTCAACCGGATTTCGAATCCGTCAGGCTTTCAGGAAGTCATGAAAGCCCGAAGCGCAAGCGAGTGAATTCCATGGCGTTTCCGCGCGCCTCGGCTACGCGCCTCCGCCAGGAGTATTGGCCGCACCCCCAGGACGCCGCGTTCGAATTCGGGACGGTCACGAACGGGTCCGCTTCGTGAAGTGATAGAGCAGGATCGCGGCGGCGGTCGAGACGTTGAGCGAGTTGGCCCCGCCGGGCATGGGGATCGTGATCGCTCGGGCGGATCGCGCGACCCATTCAGGGTCGAGGGCGGCTTCGATCCCGACGCCCGCCAGGGAAATCCACCCCACCCCGAAACTCGCATGTCAGACGTCGTCCTTGATTTCCTCGATCCGGCTCGCTACAGTCTAGATGTCCTAATTCTTTCGGGGTCGGTCTCAGCTTAGCGTCGGCCGACGAGAATCCTCCACGCTTTCCGTCCCGCCCGGATCGAAACCTGGGACAGGAGCCGAGTCGCCGTTAGGGCGAATTGGTCCCTGATCCGCCTTGGATTTGGTCCATGGGAAGCGATGAGGTTCGTGCGGATTTGATCTTGAGGTGTAAGCGAGACGCCGTCGTGGTCGACGGCTGTTCTGGTTGCTCGCCCGCGCCGCTCGACGTCGTGGGGGCGCGATCACGAGACTTGGGAGGCATGCATGATGAAGAGAAGGCGATTCCTTCTGTCGGCGGCGTTGGTCGGATTAGCGACGACCTTTGGGGCCTTGGGTTGCTCGTCGGGTACGGCGACGGAGTCGACGCCCGAGGGGGCGGCGGCGGACGAGAAGGCGGCCCAGGAGGCGGCCGATTTCAACGACAAGGCCAGCGGCAAGGCCAGCCGCGTCAAGAAGGCTCCTGTTGATGATAGGTAGTCTGGGCGGTCGTCTCACGTGACTTCCCGCGTCAGATCGTACTCATGGGGCTTCGGCTCCTCCTTATTTCCAGGGAATTTATCGAGTTATGAAGATCACTAAGCCTCGTTACGGTTTCACATTGATCGAACTGCTGGTGGTGATCGCGATCATCGCCGTCCTCATCGCCCTTCTCCTGCCGGCCGTTCAGGCGGCGCGCGAGGCCGCCCGTCGTGCTCAGTGCATCAACAACCTCAAGCAACTGGGCCTGGCCGCGGCCAACTATGAATCGGCGAACCAGACCTATCCGTTGAGCAACGCCACCGATACCTTCGTGAACTCCGCCGGTTCGCCGGACGTGAGGAGCCCCTGGGGGAACTGGAGCGGTCAGGCGATGATGTTGCCGTTCATGGAGCAGACGGCCGTCTACAACTCCTGCAACTTCAACGTCAACCCGGGCACGAATAGCGGCTTCGGGGTCGGCTGGTATTCGAATACGACGGCCGCGGGCGCGATCATCAACGCCTTCCTCTGTCCGTCCGACGGCTCGACCCTGTCGTCCACCGGCGGCAAGCGGATCAACAACTACTACGGCTCGTACGGCGTCACGACGGACATCTGGGGCAACAATAACAGCAACAGCACGGGCGTCTTCGCGCACAAGACGGCCTACAGCGTTGCGAGCGTGACCGACGGCACCTCGAACACCATCATGTGGGGTGAAGCCCTCACCGGCAGCACGACGCCTCGGGGCGTTCGGACGGCGATCGGCGGCTCGCCCCGAGTCCAGGATTACGATCCCCGCATCGTGGTCAACGCTGCGCAAGTCCTCAACGCCGCCACCCTCAGCGTCCTGGCGTCCTGCAACACGGCCATCGCCGCCGCGACCGGAGGTTCTGACAACCGGGGCGCCTTCTGGAACGTCGGCTCGCCCGGGTACACCTATTTCAACACGATCATCACGCCCAACTCGACTCAATACAAGTGGACGGCCTGCCGAACCGACGGCGGCGGCTCGTCGGACTACGCCAGCTTCATCAACCTGAACAGCAACCACTCCGGCGGGGTCAACGTCAGCCTCTGCGACGGCAGCGTGAGGTTCATCAAGGACTCGATCTCCCAGAGCACCTACTGGGCGCTCGGCACCAAGGCCGGCGGCGAGACGATCTCCAGCGACTCGTACTGATCCGATCCTGGATCCAGGTCGTTCCCCAAAAGGCGGCCCCCTTCGACCCATCCAGGTCGGCGAGGGCCGTTTCGTTTTCCCTGGCCGTGGAGGACCCGAGGCGTCGGGTCGGCGCCCCGAACGCAACGGGTTGCTTCCATGCGATCGGAGTTCGCGGCGGGGGTTTACGATCGGGTCCGCTTCGTGAAGTGATAGAGCAGGATCGCGGCGGCGGTCGAGACGTTCAGCGAGTTGGCCCCGCCGGGCATGGGGATCGTGATCGCTCGGGCGGATCGCGCGACCCATTCAGGGTCGACCCCCTCGGCCTCGTCGCCGAGGATCAGCGCGAGTCGTCTGGGGCGGCCGGCGGCCTCGAACGGCTCGGCGTCGCGGTCGGCCACGGCGGCCAGAAACGTGAGGCCGAGCGCGGCCTCGATCTCGTCCGCGAGAGTGGGAAGCTGGTTCGAGACCAGGATCGGCACGCGGAGGGTCGAGCCCATCGAGACGCGAAGCACGCGGCGTGAGAGTGGATCGGGGCAGGACGGCCCCGTCAGCACGCCGTCGATTCCGAAGACGTCCCCCAGCCGAGCGATCGAGCCGAGGTTCTCCGGGTTGCTGATCTTGGGACAGACGACCAGGGTGAGGGGTTTGGAGTCTGCTGGATCGCGAGATGGACTCTCGGCCGCGTCGGACCAGAGTGATCGCCAGTCCGGCCAGGGGAGCCGACGGCCGCAGCCGAGGACCCCCTGGTGGAATGGAAAGCCGACGAGTTCGTGGATCTTCTCGAACGGCATCACGTAAACGGGCACGTCGTCGGGGACGATCGCGGCCAGCCGAGACAGCCGACGGTCGGTGACGAGCACCGAGACCGTCGGGAATCGGCTGGCCAGGAGTCGCTCGACCAGCTTCGCCCCCTCGACCACGAAATGATCGAGGTCGCGGGTCTGGTTGGTCGCCTTGAGCGTCCGATACTCCGCGAGCCGCGGGTCGTCCAGGTCGGTGATCGATTCGGGCTTCATCGCCGGTTCACGACCTGGATCGCCTCGCGCGAAGCGCGGCGAAACCGGCGACGGCGGCGAACACCAGCATCGAGGCCGGCTCGGGAACCGGGGTGACGTTCAACACGCTCTGGATCGGCGCGCCGTCGTCGCCCGAATTGCCGACCTTCAGGTAGCCTGAGTAATCGGCGATCCGGAACGGAGCGATCGTCGAGGGGAACGGCGGGTCGCCGGAGCCGCCGCCCGGACTCGAG
>CALCIC010000242.1 GCA_937907405.1 uncultured Isosphaeraceae bacterium
ACCAGCCCGACATGCTCTGGCAGACCGGCGTCCGCTTCTCCCCTCCCACCGGCCGATTCGAGGTCACGCCGCCCAAGCGGTGGACTTCCGACTGAAACCATCGAAAGGCTTGGCTCGGCGACGGTCGTCAAGTCGCGGCTTGAGTTGTCGCGGCCAGACAGAGTTCCTATGGTGTCTAGGGTAGGTGGCAGACCTTCGACCTGTTCCTTTCTTGAGGATACCGAGAATGAGCATGAAACTCGCGCTTCTGGCTTCAATCCTTGGAATGACAATCCTAGGATGCGGCGATTCCATACCGTCCTCCAAGTCCGGCCAAGTCGGCGAGGACAAACCTGCCGAGAAGACCGTGGATGATGCACGGAAGTACATGCAAGAGCAGATCGACCGCTACTTGGGGGGGCAGCGGACGCAAGAACAGCTAATGAAGATCACCCACAATTTGAAACCGACCACCAATATCATTAATCACGGGCCGATCGAATCCATCCTGATCACGAATGTATTGCCTTGGTACTCAGAGGAGGGCGAAAGAGAGAAGGATGGTTTCGTGATAATGCTTACGTTCGCTGGTGCCGACTGGCATGAGAAGATCACGGTCCACCTCGCTCCAACGGCTCACGGCGATGGAGAGTGGTTCGCGATTTGAGATACTTTGCATTCATGTGACCTGGAGGAACCAATGCCGATCTTTTCGAAGACGTGGATGGAGAAGCAAGGTAGGAGGATCAAGATTTGTGACCGCGAGAAAACCCAGAGCGTTAACGTCTGCACTCCCCGAAACGTAGAAGGGGATTACGAGCAGGTCTTCTACTTCCGTGAGCCGTTCCGCACCACCTTGGAAGAACTCGACGTGCATGCTGATCTGCCGAAACTGATCGACGAGCTTCGCGAGAGGTCATACAAGCAGTTGCAGTAACCAATGCCTCGGCGAGAAGCACCGATTAGCCTCGGCCTTCAGCGAACTCGGCCCGCCCTGGCGCTTTTCGGTCGTATATCATGTAACGGTTGTTCTCGGCGGCCCATCCGCTGAATTTTGTCGATTGGCGGCGGGGTTGCGCCGAAGTGCTTGACTCGGCATAACTTGGGGCATGGTAACGACGGAATCGCCGCCGCGATACAGCCGGTCGCGCGGCAGCCTTTGGGAGCGGAGATGGAGCGAGGCGATTCCACCACGCGCGTCGTGGTCTTGGGTTCGACGGGCTCGATCGGACTGAGCACGCTGAACGTGATCCAGTCCGACCGTCCCGGAAGGTCGCGCGCACGGTGTGAGCGCCCACTCGAACCGGCGGCGGCTAGTCGACCAGGCGGGCGCGGTTTCGCCCCGGTTCATCCGAGGTGGTGATGAAGTACCTCCTGGCCAAGCACCAGCCCGACATGCTCTGGCAGACCGGCGTCCGCTTCTCCCCTCCCACCGGCCGGTTCGAGGTCACCCCCCCCAAGAGATGGTCTTCCGATTGATTCCGACGCGATGACCCATCTTCTGTTATACTAGTTGGTTCGGCGTGAAACGTGCTCGAAGGCGTCGGAGGAGCGTCCCGTCCGACGTCAGCAGGACGGCGCACCGAAATGTGCGTCGAACAACCAAGGAGAATCGGTCATGAAAAGCATGTCCATTTATCACTTGCGTGGATTGCTGGAGCCGTCGGCCGGTCCTTGCCTATCGCTTTATCAGCCCACGCACCGCAGCCATCCGGACCGGCAGCAAGATCCGATTCGGTATCGCAATCTGGTGGCCGAGTTGGAGCGTTCGCTGGCCAAGACGTATCCGACGAAAGAGGCGCGGGCGCACCTGGAACCGTTTCACGCCCTGATCGACGACCGCGAGTTCTGGTCCCACCCTCAGGACGGGCTGGCCGTGCTGGGATCTCCGGCCGGATTTTGGGCTTACCGGCTCCAACGGACCGCGCCCGAGCTGGCCGTCGTCGCCGACAGCTTGCATCTGAAGCCGTTGATCCGATTCGTCCAGTCGGCCGACCGGTATCAGGTGCTCTGCCTCAGCCGAGGCGAAGCCAAGCTGTATGAGGGAAATCGGGACGCGCTGGACGTGGTCGAACTTGCGGACGGAATCCCCCGCACCAACGTCGAGGCCCGAGGCGCGGACCCGGACAACAAGCCCGGGCGCACGACTGACGCGTACGGCCCCTCGGGCAAGGGGGGCGGTTCGGTCGCGCGGGGGGGGCACGGCTCTGAGAAGGACGCCGCCAACGCCGACGCCGAGCGGTTCTTCCGGGCCGTTGATCGAGGAATCCTCACGCACAATTCCCGGCCGTCCGCCCTGCCCCTCATCCTGGTCTCGGCGACCGAGAACCACGAGATCTTCCGGCGCGTCAGCCACAACCCGTCGTTGCTCGCCGACGGCGTGAGGCTCGACCCCGCGGCGCTGACGGACGACCGGCTCCGCGAGGAAGTCTGGAAGGTGGTTCAGCCTCATTATCTTAATCGGCTGGCCGATCTGGTGAGCGAATTCAAGGAAGCCGAATCCAAGTTCCTGGGATCGAGCGACGTCGCCGACGTCGCTCGGGCCGCGGTCGCCGGCCGGGTCGACACGCTGCTGGTGGACGGCCGGAAGCTGGTCCCCGGCGCCCTCGACCACGACTCGGGGGCCGTCACGTTCGACAAGCTCGCCGATCCCAATATCGACGACCTGCTCGACGACCTGGCGGAGCTCGTGCTCCGCAGGGGGGGCGAGGTCGTGGTCGCGCCGTCGGACCAGATGCCCGCCGACTCGGGCGCGGCGGCGATCTATCGGTTTTGATCGCGGCTGAGAGACGTGATGGAATGGAAGCGTCCCTCCTCCCGCCCGCCTTGTCGGCGGGGGGAGGGTTTCCTATAGTGCTAGGGAACGTGGGAAACGGCGGCGGGGTTGCGCCGAAGGACTCGACTCGGCACGGCTTTGGGGCGTGGGATCGATCGGACCGCCGCCGCGAGGCGGCCGTCGTTCGAGAACCTTTGGGAGCGGAGATGGAGCGAGGGGATGCCACCACGCGCGTCGTGGTTCTGGGTTCGACGGGCTCGATTGGACTGAGCACGCTGAACGTGATCGAGTCCGACCGCTCCGGGAGGCTGCGCGCCCACGGCCTGAGCGCCCACTCGAACTGGCGGCGGCTGGCCGATCAGGCGCGCGCGGCGTCGCCCCGATTCATCACCGTCACCGATCATCAATCGGCCGACGAGGTTCGTTCGGCGATGCGCGGGACCGGCGTCGAGGTGCTGACCGGCGAGGAAGGCGTCGTCCGGATGGTCCAGGACCCGGCGACCGACCGGGTGCTCAACGCCATCGTCGGCGCCGCCGGCCTGAACGGCGCATGGGCCGCGCTTGAGGCCGGCAAGACCGTCGCCCTGGCGAACAAGGAAACCCTGGTCGTGGCCGGCCCGCTGATCATGGACCTGGCCCGCCGCCGCAACGCGCGGCTGCTGCCGGTCGACAGCGAGCACTCGGCGATCTTCCAGGCCCTGCATTCGGGCGACCGCCGCGAGGTCCGCCGCGTGATTCTGACGTCGTCGGGGGGGCCGTTTCGAGGCAAGACCCGGCGCGAGCTGCTGAACGTCACGCCCGAGGAGGCCCTCAATCACCCGACCTGGCGGATGGGCCCGAAGATCACGATCGACTCGGCCACGCTGATGAACAAGGCGCTCGAAGTCGTCGAGGCGCGCTGGTTGTTCGACCTGGCGCCCGATCAGATCGAGGTCGTGGTCCATCCCGAGAGCATGATCCACTCGATGGTCGAGTTCGTCGACGGCAGCGTGATCGCCCAGCTTTCGCCCCCCGACATGCGGCTGCCGATCCAGTACGCCCTGACCTATCCCGACCGCTCCCCCTGCCCCGGCCCGCTGCTCGACCTGACCAGGCCGTCGGCCTTGCACTTCGAGCCCCCCGACCGCGAGACCTTCCCGGCGCTCGATCTGGCCTGCGAGGTCATGAAGCGGGGGGGGACGGCGGGGGCCGCGTTGAACGCCGCCAACGAGGTCGCCGTGGGGCGGTTCCTCGGTTCCGAGATCGGCTTTCTCGACATCCCCCGCGCCTGCCGGGCGGTCCTCGATCATCACGAATTCGATCCCCGGCCCACACTCGACCAGTTGTGGAAAATCGACGCCTGGGCCCGCCTGGAGGTGCAACGTTGGAAACCCTGATTTCGCTCTGGAACATCCTGAAGGTCGCGTTGGGCCTCGGCTTCGTGGTCTTCATCCACGAGCTGGGCCATTTCCTCCTGGCTAAATGGAACGACGTCAAGGTGGAGAAGTTCTCGATCGGCTTCGGCAAGACGCTGTTCGGGTTCCGTCGCGGCGAGACCGAATACGTCCTGGCCGCCGTGCCGCTGGGGGGGTTCGTCAAGATGCTCGGCGAGGGGACCGACGAGGAAGGGGGAGGCCCGTCCAACGACCCTCGTTCGTTCTCGAACAAGTCGGTCGGCGCGCGGATGGCGATCATCTCGGCCGGGGTGGTCATGAACCTGATCCTCGGCCTGGGCTGCTTCGCCTACGTTTTCGGCCAGGAGCGCGTCGAGCTGCTGGCCGGCGTCGGCGAGGTCGTCGCCGGCTCCCCCGCGTACGATGCGGGGCTTCGCCCCGGCGACGAGATCATCGGCATCGACGGCGACCAGGCGGACGTCGGTTTCAAGGATCTCAACCGGATCGTCAGCCTGAGCACTCAGGGCCAGGTGATCCATTTCCTGGTCAAGCGGCCCGACGTCGAGAAACCGTTGGATTTCCCGATCGTGCCCACCCGCGAGGCGGCCGGCGACCGGCCGACGATCGGCGTCAAGCCGAGCGCGTCGCTGAACGTCTTCGGCTATCAGCCCCCCGCCGGGACCGTCGACCCGCCGACGTTCCCCTGGGGAGGCGCGGCGGACGCGCCGTTGCAGGATGCGATCGTCGCCGCTGGACCCGTCGGCGAGCCTTCCATCCCGCTGACCGATCACCGGTCGTTTCGCCTGACGTCGGCCCGGAATCGCGACAAGCCGCTGGAACTGACGATCGAGCACCGGCCGTTGAAGCCCGAGAAAGGAGC
>CALCIC010000243.1 GCA_937907405.1 uncultured Isosphaeraceae bacterium
CCAGACGATCGACACCTGCCAGAGCCCGCTCTGAGCGCCGGTCAACACCGACGCGTGCACGACCCCGCAGCCGAGGAAGATCAGGAGATACGTGCCTACAAACTCCGCCACGAACGGCTTCGCCAACGACGGTAGTTGTTCGCTCAACGCCGACTCCCTTCCTCGCCTGGGTGTCTCGAAATCGCACCCGGACATTCTGTGCGTGCCGATGCTCGGCTGCAAGATTCGGCCGATCCGCTCAGGAAGAACCAGGACGCCTTGGGACGGAACCGCTCCCAAGATTAACGGAGATTTAAGTCGAGCTAACGATCCCCTAACGCTCTTCCTCTTAGCATTGGTAGGCGAGCGAACGCGGCTTCTATTCCGGAGTCGATCTCCGCGCTACAATGGAGGGAACAAGCCCATCACGGTCCAACAGTCGGCGAGACCAGCGGAGCCACGCAATTTCATGGGTATTCGCATCCTGGTGGTGGAGGACGACGAGTTGATCGGCGGGACGCTCGTTCGCGGTCTCCGCGAGGAGGGCTTCACGGTCGAGCACGCGACCGACGGCGAGTCGGCGTGGCAGTTGTTGCAAGCGGGTTCGTGGGATCTCGTGGTGCTCGACTGGTGGCTGCCGTCGCAGGACGGGCTTTCGGTCCTCCGTCGATTCCGGGAGCGCGACCACGAGACCCCCGTGCTGTTTCTGACGGCGCGCGACTCGGTCACCGATCGGGTCCGGGGTCTCAACGAGGGCGCCGACGACTACCTCGGCAAGCCCTTCGCGTTCGACGAACTGCTCGCCCGCGTCCATGCGCTGCTCCGCCGTCGCGAGGGGCGGTCGGGGACGATCGTGTCGGCGGCCGACGTTTCGGTCGATCTCGCGACACAGAAGGCCGAGCGCGCGGGCGTGCCGCTGGACCTGAAGGCCAAGGAATACGCCCTGCTGGTCTACCTGCTCCGCAATCCCGACGAGGTGCTTTCCAAGACCCGAATCTACGAGCACGTCTGGGACGAACGATACGACGGCCTGTCAAACACCCTGGAAGTCCACATCTTCGAACTGAGGCGCAAACTGGAGGCGCACGGCGACCGCCTGATTCACACGCTCCGGGGCCGTGGATACCTCCTTGGGAATCCTCCAGGCGGAGTCAAGGGGAACGGCTCATGAGTCTCTCGACGCGGTTGTCGTTGTTCCTCCTCGCCACCCTGGCGGCGGTCCTGCTGGGTTTCTCCTCGACTCTCTATCTGCTGGGCCGATCGTACCTGCACAACCAGCTCGACGAGCGTCTGGAGAAGGCCCTCGACACCCTGGCGGCCTCCGTCGACATCGAGACCGGCGGCCTGGAGTGGGAGCCGGAGGATCGTCGGATGATGCTTGGAGTCGAATCGGACGTCGAGCAAGTGCGGTGGACGGTCCAGGACGATCTCGGACGAATCGTCGACGGCTCGCGCAACCTGCTCAACAGCGGCTTTCCGCCGGAGATCGAGCCTGGTTCGCTTCCCGAGATGCCGATCGACCAGACCGCGATGACCGACGCCCCGGGTTGGCGGATCGCGCGCCGTCATCTGAGGCTGGCGGAACTCGTCAAGCTCGGTCGGGGGCATCCTGAGGACGATCTCGCCGACGGCGACGTCGAATACCCCGAGTTGGTCCTGACCGCCGGGCTTTCTCCGGCCCCGACCGAGGCGAGCCTTCACCGACTGGCCCTGGCGGTGTCAGGCGTTTCGGCGGCGGTCCTCCTGCTGGCGACCGTTCTGGGGAGGTGGCTCTGCCGCCGCGCGCTGGCCCCCATCGTCCAGATGGCGGCGGCCGCGCGTGAAAAGGCCGCATCGAACGACCCGAGCGGCTTGCCGAACCCCGGCACCGGCGACGAGCTTGAAGACCTCGGCGAAGCGTTCAACGCGCTCCTGGATCGAAGACGCGAAGCGCTCGAGCGTCAGCAACGGTTCACCGGCGACGCCTCGCACCAGTTGCGAACGCCCGTCGCCGGCCTGCTCAGCCTCGTCGAGGTCGTCCGCCGCCGGCCCCGTCCGATCGAGGAATACGAGCAAACGCTCGATCAGGTCCACCACGAAGTGAACCGACTCCGACAAACCGTCGAGGCGCTCCTGTTCCTCGCCCGCACCGAGACCGAGTCGGAACCGCTCAAGGTCGAGCCGGTGGACCTCGCCGTGCTGGCGCCCGAGGTCCTCGGGCGTTGGGAAAACCATCCTCGGGCCCCGGATCTTCGGTACCGCGGCCCCGATCAAGGCGTCTGGACGCGAGCCCACCCGCCGTTGCTCGCCCAGGCGCTTGAGAACCTGGTCGACAACGCGCTCAAGTACAGCGAGGCCGGAACCCCCGTAACCGTTGTTGCGACCCGCGAGCCGGGCAAGTCGTGCCTCGTCGTCGAGGATCGCGGCTGCGGGCTGACCCCCGACGAAACCGCCGCGGTCTTCGATCCCTTCTATCGCGCTCCACGGGCGCGACTGATGGGACGCTCGGGCGTCGGCCTGGGCCTCTCGGTCGTGCAACGGATCGTCGTCGTGTCGGGCGGCTCGATCCAGGCCGAGAGTCGCGGCGGTCAGGGCACCCGATTCACCGTCCGTCTCCCCGAGCTTAGACCCAGCCCACACACCAACTCCGCCCCGGACCTCCGCCGAGCCGTCCCCCAGGAGGCGCGTGCTTGATGCAGTCGAAGCGAAAGCCAAAGCCGCCGGGAGCCTCACGCCGTTGAAAATCGACAAGACAAACGCCGTTCGGTTGCTCGAACGGCGGGCGATCGCATTCGAGCTGAGGGATTACGAGGTCGATCCAGAAGACCTTGCGGCGGAGGGGGTCGCTCGCAAGATCGGCCTGCCGTGCGAGCAGGTGTTCAAGACCCTGGTGGCGCGGGGGGACAAGCAGGGGGTCTGCCTGGCGGTGGTGCCGGCCGATTGCGAGCTGGACCTCAAGGCGCTCGCGAGAGCAACGGGCGACAAGAAGGTCGACACCGTTGCACTCAAGGAGGTCGAACCCCTGACCGGGTACATCCGAGGCGGGGTCACGGCCCTGGCCTGTAAAAAAGCGTACCCCGTTTACCTCGAAGAGACGGCCGAGCTTTTCGACGTGATCTCCGTGTCGGCCGGGGTTCGCGGGGTGCAGATCCTGCTCGCCCCCGGGGATTACATCCGAATCGTCGCGGCGACGGTCGCGGCGATCGCCAAGCCGAAGTCGGGCTGAGGCGGCCGGCGAACCCGAACGGCCCGAATGGAGTCTGCCAGAGCCTCAACCCTCCGAACTCCAATCCATGAAGGGAAATCGATGGACGCGGAACGTCAGAATCAACTGATCATCGAGCAGTTTACAGCCCAGGCGGCCCCGTTCGCGAAGCTGGCGGCCCATTCGGCGGAGGACTCGCTGCGGCTGGTCCGCGAGGCCGTGGGCGTCGGCGCCGGCGACGTGGTGCTCGACGTCGCCTGCGGCCCGGGGATCGTCGCTTGCGACTTCGCCCGCCACGCCTCCCGAGTCGCCGGCCTCGACCTGACCCCGGCCATGATCGAGCGGGCGAGGGCGCATCAGGCGGAGCAGGGCCTCACGAACCTCGACTGGCGCGTCGGCGACGTCTCGTCCCTGCCGTTCGAACCGTGCAGCTTCGACGTCGCCTTCACGCGATACTCGTTCCACCACCTGCTCAACCCCGCCGGGGCGCTCGCCGAGCTGGTCCGCGTCGCCCGGCCGGGGGGCCGGGTCGTCGTGGTCGACGTCTATTCGAGCAGCGCAGAGCAGGGCGCCGCCTACGACCAGGCCGAGAAACTCCGCGACCCCTCGCATGTCCGGGCCCTCGGCCTGGATGAGCTGACCGGCCTGTTCGAGAAGGCCGGGCTTGAGGACCTGGCGACCTGCTTTTACGGACTGGACGTGGATCTGGACGAGTTGCTTCAAGCGTCGGCCCCCGAGCCCGGCGCGGCCGACGAGGTCCGGCGGATCTTCCGCGAGGACGTCGGCGTCGACCGACTGGGCGTGAACGCCCGATGGGCCGACGGCGCGATCGCCTTCACGTTCCCGATCGTCATCCTCGTCGGCCGCAAGCCCGCGGGCTAGAGCGGTTTGCTTTCGGCTCGCCTACAAGAATGGTCTGAGTCCGAAATGAAGCATGTCTTGCAATACAAGACGTCGGTCCCACGGGTCGTGGAGTGCGGCGGCTTGCCGCCGCTTCCAACACGCATTGCGCGCGGGAGCAAGCTCCCGCACTCCACAAGGGCGAACGGTCGAGTCCCGGCGGCGAACTGCGCAACCCATCGGTAAACCGCTCTAGAACCGCCCGGCGCGGTATGGAGCGACGTCGAGGGAGGGGGCTTGATCGTCCAGGATCTCGGCGACCAGTCGGCCGGTCGCGGGGGCCATCGAGAGGCCCAGCATGTTGTGGCCGGCGGCGACGACGACGTTCTTCAAGGCGGGGGCGCGGTCGATGATGGGAAGCCCGTCCCAGGTCATCGGACGCCAACCGAACCAGGTCCGCTCGACAGGCTCGGCCCAGGGCTCTCGAAGAAACGGCGCCGCGCCGTCGCGGAGGAGTTGAAGCCGCTCGGGGCGGATCGACTCGTCGTAGCCGGCGAACTCCATCATCGAGCCGAGTCGGTAGCCGGACTCGAACGGCGTCACGGCGACGCGGGTCTCGGGGAAGATCATCGGCACGCTCGGGCAGACCGCCGGCCGGGGCATGGTGAGACTGTAACCCTTCCCCGGCTGGATCGGGATCTTGCAACCCAGGTGGTCGTTGAGCGTCGGCGTCCACGCGCCGGCGGCCATTACGAAGGCGTCGGCCTCGATCCGGCCCTGCGTCGTGTCGACGGCGACCGCTCGGCCGTCGCGGCGTTGAAAGCCCTTGAAACCGCATTGCTCGCGAAAGGCCGCCCCCGACGCCTCCAGCCGTTGCCGCCAGGATCGCATCAGCTTATCCGGTCGTAAGTGCGCGTCTCCAGGGTAATGCCAGCCTCCGGCCAACCCCGGCTTCAACGCCGGTTCGAGTCCCAGCACCGCGTCGCCGTCGTACCGCGTTCCGGGGCGCCCGAACGACTCGGAAAGCAGATGGTCGGTCGGCGCGTAAGCATCGAACGCGGCCTTGGATCGAAAGGCGAACAACAACCCGCGCGACTGCCACTCGCAGTCGAGGCTCTCGGTCGCGACCAGCTCTTGATAGAGACCCATCGAGGCGTCCAGGAGCGGCTGAATGCCCCGGGCCGAGGTCAGCATGTCGCGTTCGTTGCAGCGAAGGGCGAAGTGGATCAGCCACGACCACAGCGCCGGATCGGGACGGAGCCTGATCTTCAGGGGAGAGTTCTTGTGGAGCAGCGACTTGACGCCCTCGAGGACCATGCCCGGCTCGGCCAGGGGGAGGACGTGGCTGGGGCAGACGAATCCGCAGTTGGCCGCCGAGCTGCCGCCGCCGATCGCGCCGCGGTCGATCACCACGACCCGCCAGCCGGCCTTCGACAGGAAGTGGGCGCACGCCGTCCCGATGACGCCCCCGCCGATCACGACCACGCTCTTGCTCATGTCCGGATGCCCGCGCCGAAAGGATCGTTGGGATGAATCAACAGCGTCGCCTCGGCATTGACGTAAGCCGTGCCTCGAATCCGAGGGCGGATCGCGCCGTCGACGATTCGCGCCGACCCCTCGAACACGCTGCCGATGATGCTCTCCTGGCGCCAGACCTGGCCCTCGGCGAGCTTGCCGTCGGCGACGAGGCAGGCGAGCTTGGCGCTGGTGCCGGTGCCGCAGGGGGAGCGGTCGTAGGCCCTGCCCGGGCAGAGGACGAAGCTCCGGCTGTCGGCCCCCGCGACGGTCGGCGGGCCGAACAGTTCGACGTGGTCGATCTCCAGGCCGTCCGTTCCTCTTACGCCCTGGGCCTCAAGCGCCTTGCGGATGCGCCAGGAGACGTCGGTCAGGCGTTCGACGTTCGTCAGTTCGAGGGACTCGCCGTGGTCCTGCACGAGGAAGAACCAGTTGCCTCCCCAGGCGACGTCGCCGACGTACCGACCAAGGCCGGGGACGTCCACCGCGACCCCCTTCAACGCGCGCCGGCTGGGAACGTTTTCGAACGAGACGGCGCCGTCGGCTTCCAGAGTCATCGCCACGTCGCCGACCGGGGTCTCGATCGTGTGCGTCCCCGGCTCGATCCGGCCGAGATGAGCGAGCGTCGCTCCCAGGCCGATCGTGCCGTGGCCGCACATCCCGAGATAGCCGACGTTGTTGAAGAAGATCACGCCGGCGGCCGCCTCCGGGTCGACCGGTTCGCAGAGCAGGGCGCCGACCATGACGTCCGACCCGCGCGGCTCGTTGACGACCGTCGAGCGGAATTCGTCGTGGCGGTCGCGGAACACGGCCAGTCGATCGGCCATCGACCCACGCCCGAGGTCGGGGCCGCCCGACGCCACGACGCGGGTCGGCTCCCCCCCGGTGTGCGAGTCGACGACATGAATACGACGAACTTCCGATCGAGACATGGCGATGCAGTTCTCCTTGACGCGTCAAGCGGTCGCGGCCGATTTGGGACGCTCGGCGATCCCCTTGCGGATCACCGCGAGGACTCGCTCGCGCTCTTCGCCCACCAGCGGCAGGCGCGGCGCCCGCACGGTCTCCGACCCGATGCCGCATTCCTGCTCGGCCAGCTTGATATACTGGACGAGCTTGACGTGGGTGTCGAGGTGCAGGAGCGGCATGTACCAACGGTAGACCGCGACCGCCTCTTCCCAGCGGCCCGAGACGGCAAGATCCCAGAGCAGCCGGTTCTCCGCCGGGAACGCATTGACCAACCCCGAAATCCAGCCCGTCGCGCCCAGGAGCAGGCTTTCAAGCACCAGGTCGTCGACGCCGCAGAACAGGGCGTAGCGACTGCCGCAGGCGTTCTTGACGTCGGTGATCCGGCGCACGTCGTCCGACGACTCCTTGATCGCGACGAACCTGGATTCGTCCCCCAGGTCGGCCATCATCTCGGGTTTGAGGTCGACGCCGTACGTCACCGGGTTGTTGTAGATCATGATCGGCAGGTCGCTGGCCCTGGCGACCGTCCGGAAGTGCGCGATCGTCTCGCGCGGGTCGGACTTGTAAACCATCGCCGGCAGGACCATCAGGCCGTCCACGCCGACCTTCTGGGCGTCGGCCGCGAACCGACAGCCGAGGCTCGTGGTGTACTCGGCGACGCCCGTGAGCACGGGGATTCGCCCGCCGATATGTTCGACCGTCGCCTTGAGGACTTCGAGTTTCTCGGCGTATTCGAGCGAGCAGTTTTCACCGACGGTGCCGAGCATGATCATCCCGTGAACGCCCGCCTCGATCATGCGGTCGAGATGCCGCAGCGTCGCCTTGAGGTCGAGGGACTGGTCAGACTGAAACTGCGTCGTCGCCGCGGGGAAGACGCCTCGCCACGCGCTTGTCATCACCTGGGCTCCTTGCTAAACCAGAACTCTCGCTCGTACCGTGTCGCGACGGCCCTCGCCATCGTATCCAATCGCCGCGGCGGTTTCGACGCTGGATCGAACCATTATCCCGACCGTCCCTGGAGATTCGCCTTGTCCACGAGAAACCCCGCCGCCTGCTCCGAGCCGGTCCGTCTGATCGTCGTCGGCTTCCTGGTCGCGACCTGTTCCGCGTCGACTGCGCGCGGCCAGGGGTCGAAGGCCGACTACGAGCGTGCAGAGGGCCTGCGCGAAGCGACGCGCGACAAGGTGTTCAAGACCTCGGTGCGGCCCCACTGGCTGCCCGGCGGCGAGCGGTTCTGGTATCGTAACGACCTGCCGGACAGGGCCCGCGAGTTCATCCTGGTCGACGCCGCCAAGGGGGAGCGACGGCCGGCGTTCGACCATGCACGGCTCGCCGAGGCGCTCGGCAAGGCAGTCGGAAAACCCCAGGAGGCCGCGCGGCCCGCTTTCGACCGAATCGTGGTCGCCGACGACGGGGCGATCCATTTCGAGGCCGAGGGCAAGTCCTGGCGATTCGATCCCGCGACGAACGAGGTCAAGGAAGCGCCGGCGCCGAAAGTGGACGAGACCGAGCGGCCCGCCGAGAAGCAAGGCCGTCGCGGTCGTTCTCAGCAGTCGCCTCGCGCCAGCGATTCGCCCGACGGCAAGTTCACCGTCCTCGTCAGAGACCGCAACCTGGTCCTCCGCGAGAAGGCGACGGGCAGGCAAACGCCGCTGAGCTTCGAGGGTTCGGAAGTCGACGGCTACGAGCCGCGCGTCTACTGGTCGCCCGACTCGTCGCGTTTCGTCGCGTTGCGGACCGCTCAGGGCGATCGTCGGGTCGTCCAGATGATCGA
>CALCIC010000244.1 GCA_937907405.1 uncultured Isosphaeraceae bacterium
CGTGGCTGACGGAGGTTCCAGCCCAATTGGATGAAGCGGAGAAGTTGTGGCCGGTATGGCTGTCGAAACAGTGGCTGCCGTATTTGAAGGCCGCGTGGTTACTGCGAGCCGGCCGGTTGGAAGCGTTTGAGGACGAGCGCCGAAGCATCTGCGAGGTAGCGGGACGAACTCGCGATTCGCTGGCGGACGCCTGCCTGATGTTGAGCGCCGCGCAGCGGATGCGAGCGACGCCCGCGGAGCTCAAGCCGCTGCGCGCGGCCGTCGATCAAGCCTTGAAGCGAATCGGCTCGCTACCGCTGGCGGACCTGCTTGAAACGGGCAGCTTCTTTTGGGATCTGCATCGAGTTCAACTGCTTTACCCCGCTTATCGCCTCCAGGGGAAGACCATCGGCAAGGCGCTGTTCGGTCGCCTGGAGAAAAACAACAGACTCGTTCTGGACTCCATTGACGACGAGCTGTTTCAGCAGGCCGTACTGTGGGGGTCGGAATATCGGTTTTGGTCGAATGGGTACGGGACGAAGCTCCCGTCGTTCTTCTCGAACCCGGCCGTTCAGCGCCACTCGGCCTTTGCAGCCGCCAGGCTGAATGCAACTCTCAAGGAGCGCTACTCGTGGGGCCTCGACAAGGATGTGGAACTGGGGCCGTTGTTGCGTGCCGCCGCCGCGTCGGAGCGGGACGCATACTATCGTCACTGGTACGTGGAAATGGCCGATCAGCTTGACGACCGACTGGCCGAGGAATCGCGCCGATTGTCCAGATCGCCGTTCGGGAATCTGTTTGGATTTGGTATAGAGGATGACGATGACGATGACGACGACTTGGGATTCGATCCGGATTGCGACTGCCCCTCGTGCCGAGCGGCCAAGAAGGCCCATGAGCAAGCCTCGTCATCCAAGACCGCGCCGTTTTGAGAAACAGGAATCTCGACGATGAGCTCTCCCACGAGCAGCAATCCGTTCCAGGTTCTCGGGGTGTCCCAGGACGCCGGCGAAGCAGAGGTCCGCGCCCGCTACCTGGAACTGGTGAAGCAATCCTCGCCGGACCGGGAACCGGAAAAATTTCGCGAAATTCGAGCGGCCTACGAGGCCGCCAAGGATCCCTTGTCGATCGCCAAGCAATTGATCATGCCCCCCGCCGAAGGCGTTCCTGAGTGGTCCGAGGCATTGAAGGCGCAACAGCGGAACCCGCCCCGGTTGTCTCCAGCCTTCCTGTTGAGTTTGGGCAATCGAGTGGGGTAAACTCCTGCAACGCCTCCTCAGTCCGACTGAACCCCAGGCGGAGGTCAGCGTCGGCCCGAAGTCGCTTTTCCATTACAGACCTGCGCCTCATGAATGACTCGATGTTCTCCCCCGAGCCTTCCAACGAACCCCGTGGCGACGACTTATCACAGGGAGAGCCCCCCCAGTTCGGCGCCCTGGACATCGTCGAGGCGTTCACGGCGATGCGGCATGAATGGCGCGGGCAGACCAAGGCGAGTCACGCCTTGGCCGAGCAGATTCAGCAGGCGGTGGGCAGCCTGCAATCTCTCGACGAGCGATCACGGGCGGCATCCGCCGTGAGTAAGCAAGTCGCTCCAGAAGCCAAGCAACTTGTGTTGCTTATCGTCGAGACCGACCATCAATTCTCCCGGGCGGTGGCGGCGATCGCGCTCTGGGAAGCGAATCAGCGATTACGCGAGGCGGCGGCCGCACAGGCCGTCGAGCAACAGATCGCGGCGCTGAGCCCGTTGGCGCGCTGGTTCGCCCGTCCCTTGTCGGCGCTCTTGGCCGGACAGCGTTCGGCTCAAGCACCGGCTGACATGCATCCGGCGCTGGACGGATTGAATATGGTTCTCGCCCGCCTGCGGCGCATGATGCACGAGCAGGGGATCGAACGTCTCGACGTTCAGGGACAGGCGTTCGACGCCGATACGATGCACGCGATTGGAACGGTGGCGTCGACGGCTTGCCCGCCTGGATCGGTGGCCGAGCAGTTATCCCCCGCCTATCGCTGGCAGGGCCGACTCCTCCGTTTCGCTGACGTGCGAGTGGCCGAGCGCCAAGCGTGAGATTCATGAACAGGAATTACACATGACGGAAACAACGGAGCCGCGGGGTCCGATCGTTGGGATCGACTTGGGAACCACCAATAGCGTCGTGGCGATTGTTGTGGACGGGCAGCCGCGCGTGCTCGACGAAGCGGGCGAAACCCTGCTGCCTTCGATCGTCGGGATCAACCCGCAAGGGCAACTGGTCACGGGCGTCGCCGCGAGGAACCAACTCGCAGCCTTTCCCGATCGCACCGTGGCGTCGATCAAACGCCGCATGGGGAGCATGGAACCGGTCCCGCTGGGCGATCAGTCGTTCACGCCGCCCGAGATTAGTGCGATGATCCTCCGCAAGTTGCGCGATCGGGCCGGCCGCGCGCTCGGACGACCGGTGAGCCGGGCCGTCATCACGGTGCCGGCTTTCTTCGACGAGAGTCAGCGCCAGGCGACCCGCGAAGCGGCGGCGCTGGCGGGCGTGACGGCGGGACGCATCATCAACGAACCGACCGCCGCGACACTCGTCTATCACGCGAACTCACACGATCGAAAGCATATCGCGGTTTACGATTTCGGCGGCGGCACCTTCGACGTCTCGATCGTCCGCCTGGAAGCGGGCGTCATCGAAGTCCTCAGCAGTCATGGCGACGTCCGGCTGGGGGGCGACGACCTCGACGCGAAACTGCTCGATCATGTGGCCGATGCGTTTCAGACCGAGCACGGCGTGGACTTGCGCGCCAGCGCCCAGGCCAAGTACCGCTTGCTGCAGTCCTGCGAACAGGCCAAACGGCGGCTCTCCACCGAAGAGACCGTGCAGATCGCCGAAGAATTCATCGCGGAGAAAGACGGCCAGCCGCTGCATCTCACGGCGACCATCACCCGGCAAGAGTTTGAAAATCTGATCGAACCGTTCATCGAACGCACCATTCAAAGCGTCGACACGGCGCTGCGCGACGCCGGGTTGACGACTCATCAGATCGACGACTTGGTGTTGGTCGGAGGCTCGACTCGCATTCCCCTCGTCGAAGAGCGGCTGCGCGACGAGTTCCAACGGGAACCAAGCCGCGCGGTCGATCCCGACCTCGCGGTGGCCCTGGGAGCCGCCGTCCAGGCCGCCATGATAGACGGCCGGGCCGTGGGCTCCGTGCTGGTCGACGTCACGGGACATACGCTCGGCATCGAAGCCTGCGTCAGCATGAGTTTCCTGGGGCCGGAAATGGCCTTCTCGCCCATCATTCACCGGAACTCGCCCCTGCCCGCTCGCTACGAACAAGCTTACTCGACCATGCATGACGACCAGGAAGAAGTGATCATCCACGTGCTTCAAGGAGAACGGCCCGAAGTCCACCGCAATCGCTCGGTCGGAAAGTTTCGGCTCCAGTTGGATCCCGGCGGCGGGGCCCGCAGCAAGATCGTCGTCCGCTTCGATCTGACGCTGGACGGCACGCTCAAGGTGACGGCGACTCAACCAGCCACGGGCCTCAGCCGCGAACTGATCATCGACAACGCGCTCAGCCAGTTCCAAGCGGACGCGCGTGGCGCCGCCGAAGAGCGTTTGGAAGACCTGTTCGACGCCTCGGAAGAGTTGATCGACGACGAAGACCCGCCGTCGCTGAAAGAGTGGCGCGCGGATGATTCCGAGTCGAACGCCGATTCGCCGGCTGAAACTGGTCCGCCCCCTTCGCCGATGTTCCAGGAAGCGGCGGCCCTGCTCACGAAGGCCCAGGCGGCAAGGTCCACCGTCTCGGGTCAGGACGCCCAGGACCTGGAATTGTTATGTAATAACCTGAAGCAAGCCCTGGCGGACGACGACCCCGCAGCCGTGGCCGCCGTGGGGGCGGAACTGGAAGACTTTCTATTCTATGTCCGCTGAACCACCATTCCGCTGTCCCGTTTGTCGCGCATCCCAGCCGCTGCGCGAAACCTGCCGCCGCTGCCAAGCCGATCTCCGTCTGGTTGTACGCGCTCACCTCAGGCTGGCCTACGTGAAACGACGGCAAGCGGACGCGATCTCCCGCGGCGACAGTGTTCGTGAATCAACCCTTGCCAACGAACTCCGCTGGCTTGCGCCTTCCCGCTGATGAGTCGGTCACAGCGGGCGTGAAGAACCGCATAGGCGTCAGTCCCTATCATTCATCATCCAACCACCGCCTCAAAGCTCTCCTGCCCCTGTCACCGACGTCGGGTGGCAGCCGGTTCGCGCGCGGTTTGCGTCCGGCTTGCGCAGCAATCGTAAACCGCGGACCATCGGAAACTCAGCGCGCGAACGTTGCGCCTCCCAAGAGCTGGGCGGAGTCGGTCGTCCGGTAGGACGTGCCCGGAGGTTGCGGCCTTGCCGCGCCGACGACGTCGTCGAGCACGGGCAGGAGGATCGGGTCCAGCTCCGCGGCCGGCGCCTTGTCGTCGGTCTTGGGCCGAGCGCGACCCGGGGCGGGTTTCGACCGTGCGGACGTCGGGGTCGAGATCCTACGCGACTCCGGCGCGACGGCGGGCTCGGCCCCTTGAATCTCTGTGGAAGGGTTGGTCCGGCCGCGTTCCCGGCCCCATCCTCGGTCGAGGTCCCGGCTGCGCTCGGGGGGGGGCAGGGTCTCGCGCACGGCGGTCATCTCGCCGCCGGTTCGGGGGGCGTTCCGGGTCGCCTCGGCGAGGTCCAGCGGCGTGTAGCCCTTGTGCGTGGGCTCGACGAAGTTGGCCTTCATCTTCGCCGAGAACGGTGGGTTGACCGCGAGATCCTTCAAGAGGATGTCGAGCGAGAGCTTCTCGTTCACCCAGTTGAGCTTGAGGCTCTCGGGTACGTAGCAGGTTTCCGCCTTCCCCGACTCGGACTCGGTCTCCTCCTTCAGCGTCACGTCTTTGTACAGTTTGACGTCCGCCTGTCCGATCACCTTCCGCCCGTCACGATCGAGCACGCGATACTCCACGATCCGCCGCGAGACGTCCGAAACCAGCATCACCCGCGTGTACGAGGAGGGCTCGCCCGACGCGGGAAAGGTCAGCTTGGTGGTTTTGTCCCTCGGACCGGGCGACACGCGAACGGTCGCGGCTTCGTCGGCGGTGATCGGCCTGAAGCCGAGGGCGTCGACGATCCAATCGGGTTGGTAGGTGCCGGCGAGATTCGCCGTGGGCAGGTTTTCGTAGTCGCAGTAATAGACGTGTTTGTCCGCCTCCGCCGCGCGCTGAGTATCGAGCCAGAACCAGAAGCGATCCGCGTTCGAGCCGATGTCGGCGACCGTCGACATCCGGCCGTAAAGCTCGAGCTTGAAGTTCTTGGGGCGGAGCATGGAGAGCCGACCGCTGGTGGCGTAAGTCGCGACCTCCCCCGTATCGGGCGACTCCATTGAACCGGTGATCGACGCCTTCGAGGTCAGGCTTTCGATCCGGTCGGCGTTCCGGTTGTGGTCTTCGATGAACTCATCAAGGTGGAACGTCGACTTGGGCTCGGGGACGACCGCCGGCGTCGGTCGAGCCGACGGCGACAGACCGGCCGTGCGACAACCCGACGCGCCGAAGGTCGCGATCAGCGCAAGCGTCAGGCGGAACGCAACCTTCATGGGCCATCCCTCGAAACAATCACGATCGTCCCCCAGACTCGCCGGAGAAATCGCAATCAACTGGAAATCGGCACTCGGAGAGAGATGAAGTCGCGACGGGGGCCGCACCATAACCCAAGGCCGGCGAGAGCACAAGCGCGAACAGTCGTCCCGTCCGCGCCGCGCGACTCCTCGGCGGCGGATCGGCGATCCACCGTCTCTTTCGTTATCGACGAACCGGCCGGTCAACTTGCGACGAATCGCTCCAGAGCGTCGAATCCTTTTCCGAGGGTTTCCAGGTTGGTCGCGAACGACATCCGAGCGTAGCCTTCCGCGCCGAAGGCCGATCCCATCACGAGCGCCACGTTGGCCTCGGCCAGGGCCGCCATGCAAAACGACGTGGAATCGACGACTTTCCGCCCTCCCAGCGTCTTGCCGAAGTGGGACGACACGTTCATGAACGCATAGAAGGCCCCCCCCGGGGGCGTGCAGGTCACGCCGGGCAGCCGCTCGATCCGCTCCAGCACGTAGTCGCGACGCCTGGCGAACTGGGCCTTCATCTCATGCACCGTCGCTTGCGGGCCGGTGATCGCCTCAAGGGCCGCCCACTGGCTGATCGAGCAGGGGTTGCTGGTCTCCTGGCTCTGAAGGTCCCCCATGAACTTGGAGACCGCCGCCGGCGCCACGCTCCAACCGATCCGCCATCCCGTCATGGCGTACGTCTTGCTGACCCCCGAGATCGTGATCGTCCGGGCCGGCAGGGCGGGGTCGAGACTGGCGAAACAGGTGGGCTTGGCGTCGTGGTACGTCAATTGCTCGTAGATTTCGTCCGACAGCACCCCGACCTCGGTCTTGAGCACCGCCTCGGCCAGCGCCGCCAGCTCTGAACGCTCGTAGACCACGCCCGTTGGATTGGAGGGGCTGTTGATCATCAAGAGCCGGGTGCGGGGCGTAACCGCACTCAGGAACTGATCCGGAGTCAGCTTGAAGCCGGCCGACTCGGGAGTCTGAACGACGACCGGCCGCGCGCCGGTCAACTTGACCAGGTCGGCGTAGCTGACCCAGTAAGGAGACGGAATGACGACCTCGTCGCCGGGACCGCAGACCGCCATCAGCGCGTTGTGGATCGCGTGTTTGGCTCCGTTGGAGATCACCACCTGGGCCGGCTCGGTCGCCACCCCGTGGTGCTCGGTGTAAAGCTTCGCCACCGCCTGGCGAAGTTCGGGAATTCCCGCCGGCGGCGTATAATGAGTCTGGCCGTCCCGCATGGCGCGGAGGGCGGCCTCCTGGATGTTGGCCGGCGTGTTGAAATCGGGCTCGCCCAGCGCGAAGTCGAGGATCTGCCGCCCTTGGGCTTTCAACTTCCTGGCCTCGGCGCCCATCGCCAAGGTCGCGGAAGGCTCGATCAAACCTGCCCGTTCCGCCAATGAGAGAGGCATTCTCGGCCCTTTCGCATAAGGATTCATCATGACCTGCTCAATCGGAGCAAGCGACGGAAGCCGAGCCGCCGACCCCGAAGTTCGGGTTTCGAGCCGCGCTCGCGCCGTCCCACGTCCGATACCTTCAGATGACTATGCCGCCAACACGGTTCGCCGGCAAGTTCCACCGATCGCCGGAACTCGGTATCACCCGGACTTCCGAGTGCTCGTTGAAAAAAACACCGCGCCATTCAACCCTTATATTCAATTTCCGCGTATCCTTCCTGGACACTCTTATTCTTCCTAGATTGCGACTTGAATTTGCATGCGGCCTTGAGGCGTGATAAGATGTTTCAGCAGGGCAAACCATGCCGCCTGGTACACCAAGAAGTTTGTTCAGCAACCCGCCATCCGCGATTGGGAGAGAACGGTGGAGGTCCTGAGCGAGCGACAGGTTCTGGCGAGGTTTGTTCGACTGGGTCGCCCGACTGGGTGGAACGATCGGAACGTGGCTTCCCGGAACGGCGGCCGGTGGATCGCCGGGTCGACGGGAAGGACGGGATCGAGGGGCGGGAATCCCACACTGCACGTCAGGTTAGGCACCGCTTGAGGGTGGGAACTATGCACCGCGTGGTGATCACAGGAATCGGCATCGTCGCGCCCAACGCCAAGGGGGCGCGCGACTTCGGGCAGGCGATCTGCGAGGGTCGCTCGGGGGTCAGCTACATCGAGAGCTTTGACACGACCGGCATCGCGATCAAGATCGCCGGCGAGGTCAAGGACTTCGACGTCATGCCGTACCTGGGCGAGCATAAGAAGAACGCCAAGCTGATGAGTCGGGCCATGCGCTTCGCCGTCGGCGCGGCGGCGATGGCCGTCGAGGATTCGGGGGTCGAGGAGAAGCACCTCGATCCGACGCGGTTCGGCGTCTGCATGGGGACCGGGATCACGCCGGTCGACGTCGGCGAGTTGGTGTCGCCGATTCGCGACAGCATCAACGGCGACGGCGATTTCGAGATGGCGCGGTTCGCCAAGGCCCGCTCCGAGTCGATCTTTCCGCTCTGGCTGTTGCAGCATCTGCCGAACATGGCGGCGGCGCACATCTCGATCTTGCACCAGGCGATGGGGCCGAACAGCACCGTCGTGACGGCCTGCGCGGCGGGGACGCAAGCGGTGGGCGACGCCTTCCGCCTGATCGCCCGGGGCGACGCCGACGCAATGCTGGCCCGGGGCTGCGACAGCCGCGCCGACCCCCAACTCCTGGTGGCGTATTCGGCG
>CALCIC010000245.1 GCA_937907405.1 uncultured Isosphaeraceae bacterium
CGGCCTACCTCTGGCTCAACCAGAAGGGGTCGGACGACGAGCGGTTCCTCAGTTGCAGCCTCCACATCGCCTGGCCGGACCGCGGCGGCGACCCCGCCAGCCTCGTCCCCAGCAAGCAAGACCCCGCCCTGCTCGGCGCCGTCACTGAGATCTTCGACCACCTCGTGATGTCGACCCGGGCCGTGAGCTCGCGGTGCGGCGAGCTGGACGACGGCTTCGAGGGGTGGCTGACCTATTCGAGCTTCGACCGCTCGTGGAAGGCGATGAAGTCCCTCCACGACGCGGCGCGTTCGCAGAATTTGGGCGTCCGACAATGGTCGCGCGACCTGTTCATCCCCCGCAACTGGAGTTGATCGAGGGGGGGCGCGACCGCTACTTGCGCATCGCCGGCAGCGCGCTCTCGGGGACCAGGAACAGGTCGGCGTCGGGGGCGCGTTTGGCGTCCTTGAAGGCGTCGCCGACGTATCCCTTGACGGCGTTGACCAGGACGTCCTCGACCGCGGGATCGAATCGCGAGGGCCGGGCGTAGTAGATCATCGAGAAATCCGGCTCGTACCCCCCTTCCGCCAGCACCCGCTTCGAGGGGATGTAACACGGCACGTCGTCGCACCAACCGTTGATCCAGAGCCGCTCCCAGTCGAGCTCGCGTTTGAGCCTCACGGCGTAGTCGACGGTCATCTCGCCGGCGAGGAACACGAGTGCGAGGTCGGCGTCGAACTTCCAGACGGTGATCGGGAACGGCACGGTCGTCGGCAGCTTGCCGTCGCGATCGAGTTGACGCAGCATCCGCTGGGCGTGTCGGCCCTCGAAGCCCTCGCGCTTCGCCTCCTTCTCCCAGTGGTCGCGGCCGGGGACCTCCGAGAGCGGCAATTGGATCACGCGGTGATCCACGTCCGGCGCCTTCTTCAACGGTTTCAGATCACCGGCCGCGAGGCGGACGACCTCGTCGGCGAGCGCGCGGCCGTGGCGTCTCGAGAAGTCGAGGTTGCCGGTCGGCTGGGGGCCGACGTCGGCGCCGCAGCCGATGGTGATCACGACGTTCGCGCCCGGGAACGCGGTCTCGATTTCCTTCGCGGCGAACCCCGCCCAGTCGCCGCCGACGCGGTTCTCGCTGCCGGCGCTCGTGCAATGGCAGGCGTAGTTGGTCCAGACGGCGACGACCTTGCCGTCGCGGCGGGCGAACATCGCGGGCAAGCTGTGATCGACGGGCGCCTTCTCGGCGAACCCGAAACCGACCCATTTGCCGTCCTTCATGTTACGACGGTTGCCGCCGAACCCCACCTTGCCCTGCCCCCACGACAGTTCGGCCGGTTTGCGGTCGCGGACGGCGGCCGTGGCGACCTCGACGATCTGGTCGGTGAGCCGCTTCGTGTATTCCAGGACGTGCTCTCGTTGTTCCGGCGTGTCGCGCCCTTCCCACAAGATCGGCGCGTAGCCTTCAAGCTGAGGCGCGTTGTGGGTGTGGGTCGAGGCGACGATCAACAGTTTCGCATCGAAGACCCCCGCCTCGTCGACTTTCTTGCGGACGTCGGCGACGACGTTCGCGGGGACGCCGCAGTTGTCGACCGCGACCAGCACGACCGGCATCGCGTCGCCGATCGCGATCGCGCGCGCCCAGAGCGGCGTGTCGACGGCGGTGAACTCGCCGACGCGGTGGCCGTATCCGGTCAGCACGACCGGGCGCGTCGGAGTGACATCGAGCTTCGCCGTGCCCACCGGGACCTCGGCGGCCGTCGTGAACGGGACGAGGACGACTCCGAGGAGGACGACGGCGTGGAAGCGCGTGCGATACAGTCGGTTCATGCGGTTGCTCCTTTCAAAAGGGAGCTCAGCCGTCGACCGCGGCGGCGTTGGCCGCCGCGAGCAGGCTGCGGATTCGGGTCTCGAAACTCTGGTCGTCGGCCAGGGCGCTCAGGAAATCGTCCTTGGTCAGGACGTAGAGTTCCATCTCGGTCCGCGCGACGACGGTCGCCGGAACGGGCCGCTTGAAGTACGAGGTTATCATGCCGAAGGCCTCGCCATAACACTTCTCCTCGTCGAAGTCGCCGTCGATATAGGCGTCGGCCACTCCGCTGCCGATCGTGTAGAATCGGTCCCCCTCCTCCCCCTGGGTCACGATGGTCTCGCCGGGCTCGCGGAGTTCGACCGTCATGGAGTTGGCGATTCGCGACAGGGTCGCCTCGGTCAGCCCGCTCAACGATTCGGTCGCCGCGAGCGCCCGACAGATTCGCACGGCGACCTTCGTCAGCGAGTTGGTGACGATCCGGCCGCCGATCATGTTGACGATCCGATCGGCCTTGTCGATCACCCGCTGATCGTGGGTCACGAGGAGCACCGTCGTTCTGGTCGGACCGTCCGCCAGGCCGCGCAGCAGGTCGAGGACGATCTGGCTCGACTCGGGGTCGAGCGAGGCCGTGGGCTCGTCGGCCAGCACCATCGACGGCTGGTTGACCAGCGCCCGGGCGATCGCCACCCGCTGCTTCTGACCGCCCGACAATTCGGCGGGACGATGTCGAATCCGATCCCCCAGGCCCAGCCTCGTGAGGATCTCGATCGACCGCGCGTTCATCTCCTTGACGGTCCCCGGCTTGAGCGCCGTGGCCATGCGGACGTTCTCGATCGCGGTCAAGGAACTGAACAGGTTGTGTTGCTGGAAGATGAATCCGATGCGCTTGCGCAGCTCGACCTGGCTGCCGGCGTCGGCGGTCGTCAGGTTGAAGCCGAGGACGTTCAGTTCCCCTTCCTGCATCCTCCGGAGCGCGCCTATGAGTGTGAGCAGCGTCGACTTGCCCGATCCCGACGGGCCGGTCATGATCACGACCTCGCCCTTGCTGATCTCCAGGTTGTTGTCGAACAGGACCTGGGTCCGCGTCTCGCCGACGCCGTAAGCGAAATTCACTCCGTGGGCCCGGATGACGACGTCGGCGTCCGAAGGGAGGCTGACGGCGCGAAACATGCCGGTTGAACTCAAGCCCGTGCTCATGAAGGTCGTTCCTGTTGAAGGCCCGCGTTCAGGCGAAAAGTTGCGCGGGGTCCGCCGAGATCAACCGACGCGCCGCATACGCGCCCGAGCCGACGCACATGGCCACCGCAAGCGCCAGGATGATGAACGGGTTGTTGCGAGGGAGATCGAGCGGCAGCCCGGTCGCCCGATGGACCCAGTCGAACAGGACCACGCTCACCGCAAGGCCGGCGACGTAGCCCATCAGCCCCAGATAGACCGCTTGCATCAGCACGACGCGATACAAATCCATGCTCGTGTAACCCATCGCCTTGAGCGTCGCGAACTCGCCCAGCCGGTTGCTGACGTCGGAGTAGAGCACCTGGTAGCAGATCACCGAGCCGACGATGAAGCCCATCACGACGCCGATGTAGAAGACAGTCCCGATCGGCGCGACCTTGTCCCAAAAGCCGCGCTCCCTGGCGATGAACTCGGCCTTGGTGAGCACCCGGACGTCGGGTGGAAGCGCGGCCTGGAGCTCGCCTCGAAGCCGTTGCAGGTTCGCGCCGGGGCGGACGCGCAAGACTCCGACGGTGACGCTGCGATCGCCGACCGAGACGCCGTTGAGGTTCGGAAAATACTTCATCATGTTGCGGTCGCTCATGACGAGGTTGCCGTTGGACTGGACGTTGACGCCCAGCTCGAACGTCCCGGCGATCTCGACGCGACGGCCCGAAAGCTCGGAGACCTGGCCCTTGTGAAAGACGCCGAACTGGTCGGTCCGCGACAGCGCGTCGGCCATCGCCGTATCGGGCCGATCCCAGTCCTCGCGATGCTTCTTCAACTCGGGGACGTCGAGGACGTCGTCCTCGGGGGGGTAGCCGACGACGCAGATCCGCTCCAGCTTGCCGGTCTCGGGCCCGCGCCAGTACCCGGTGCGAGCGACCACGTAGACCGGGCTCGCCCCGACGACCTCGGGGAAGTTCCGCGCCTGGACGATCCGCCGCATCGGGAACGAATAAGGGACTGAGAGCGTGTACAAGGTCCGGCTGACGAGGACCATCTGGCCGTCGAACCGCTCGATGACGTTGACCATGCTGTCGAGCATCGCCGAACGGAAGCCGTTCTCCATGAACATCAGCGTCACGGCGAACGCGGTCCCCGCCACCGACGCGAGCAGCCGCAGCTTGCTCTCGGTCAGGTTTCTCCAGGCCAGGGGGATCGTTTTTCCGGGAGCCATGCGTCGGGTGTCCGTGGGCCGCGTCGGTGTGGTGGTAGGGGACGATTTAGAACAGCTCGGCCGGGTCGGCGCGTCGCAGCCGGCCGATGGTCAGCAGTCCGCTTGAGACGCCGACGACGATCGCCAGCAAGAGCGTGACGCCCAGGTTCTCCCACGTCAGCAGCATGGGGATTCCGGCCAGCTCCTGAGTCGCCTTGTAGACGATGATCGCGATCAGCACGCCGATGAAGAAGGAGATGATCATGTAGATGAGAGACTGTTCGACGGCGATCCACGCCAGCCGCGCGGTCGAGTAGCCCATCGCCTTAAGGGTCGCGTATTCGGGCAGGTGCTCGCGGACGTCGTTCGAGAGCACCTGGTATACGACGACCGTCGCCACGACCATCGCAACCAGGACTCCGAAGGCGAACAGCTTGCCGGTCGACGTCTGGTTCACCCAGTGGTCCTCCTCGCGATCGAGGACCGCCTGACGCGAGAGCGCCTGGACGTCGTCGGGGAGGACCGCCGTCAACCGTCGCACGGTCTCGTCGACGGTTCCGGGGCGGACCTTGAGGAGCCCGAAATTGGTCGTCTCGATCGAGACGTAATCGCAGAACCGGACGAGGTTTCGATCCGAGCAGAGCACCATCCCGTCGGCCGCGAACCCGCGAAGCATCCGGAACCCGCCCGCGAGCGTCGCTTGCTTTCCGCCCAACTCCCAGCCGTCGAAACGGTCGCGGAGCGACCAGCCGAAGTCGGGGTGCGACAGCTCGTTGAGCAGCACGCGGTCGCGGAGTCGGAGCTTCGGCCGAGCCGCCTCGACCGCCTCCAGGATCGGCGGCCGGAACGGCGGATGATCGAGGTCGAAGCCCATCACGAACAGCTCGCGGCGCTGGAGCGGGCGGTGAATCTTCGCGCCGGCCAGCCAACGACTCAGCGGCCCCGGCCGCTCCTCGGAAGCCGCGTCGGCCCGTGACGGATCGAGCGGATACGGCGGGCAACGCCACAAGCCGAATGATGCGTAGAGCGGCGCCGCCGAGACGACCGACTCGACGTTCCGGGCCTGCCGCAGCCGTTCTTTCGGCAAGAACCCCGGCGCGTAGAATTGTTCATATCGCGCCGAAAGAAGCACGACGTCGAAATCAAGCTGGTCGAAGTTGTTGGTCGCCGTGATTCGGACCGCCTGGAGGAACCCGAGCTGAAGCAGGACCATCGTCAACGAGAACGCAGCGCCCGAGATCGCCGCGAGCGATTTCCGGCCCCCCTCGGTCACGTTGCGGAGCGCGAGGGGCGGGCGTCTTGCGTCGAGCAACGAGAGGGCCACGCTCAACCGCCTCCACTGGGCGTGATCGCCGCTTCGGCTTCCAGATTGATCACGCGCGCGGCGGGCTCCGGCTCGTCGAGCGTGATCGTCACGGCGACCACGCGAAGGTCCTGCAACGCGCGCGGATCGACGCTCATCATTTGATTCCGGCCGACGATCGACCCGATCCGGGTCACCTTGCCGGACCTCCGCACGCCGAGGATGTTCACCGTCGCGCGGTCGCCGGCGCCGGC